>NZ_AZRJ01000011.1:0-66710 GCF_002895495.1 Petrotoga sp. HWHPT.55.6.3
TAGCGCCCCTTCGCCCCGCAGCCCGCCCATAAGGATAAAAGTTCTTTTCCCTTTTCCCCAGTAACCATCATTGTTTAATGATCCATACTAATTATATCACAAAAAAAGTCGGAATTAAATTAACAATTTTAAAAGCGGCTAAAGCCGCTCTTTTTATATATCATTTTTGAATTTTTGCCAACTCTTCGAAATTTCCCTTCAACGATTTATACAAATTCTTGTAAGTCTCATAATAATCATCGTAAATCTTGGTATCTTGATAATCAGGTTCAATAACTTCTTTAAATTTTACCCATTTTAAAACATCTTCAAGCTTTTGGCCATCTCCCACTGCAGCCAACATAGCTGCTCCATAAGCACCACCTTCATCAATTTCAGGCATTTTAACAGGCATTTTGAAGTTTGTTGCAACTATCTTTGCCCATGCTTTGTTTTTGGCCCCTCCTCCAACTATTCTAATATCTTTTATCTCTGTTTTTTCTTTTATAAGTTCAAAAGAATCCCTAAGGCCAAAGGTTATACCTTCCATAGTTGCCCTTAGTATGTCATTTTCAGTATTCAAAGAAGAAATCCCAAAGAAAACGCCTCTTGCGTTAGGATCTCTATGCGGGGTTCTTTCTCCGTTTAAATAAGGAAGAAAAATAATACCGTTTGAACCAGGGACTGATTGGTTTGTTCTTTCTTCTATTTCTGCCCAATCTGAACTGGGAAAAAATCGATTCTTTACCCAATTTAGAGAATGAGCGGCTGAAAGCATTACTCCCATGTAGTAATATTTATCTTGTATTACATAGTTAAAGTAATGTATTTTTCCAGATAAATCAGGAACTTTTTTTTCAGTGAGGGTTAAAACAGTGCCTGAAGTTCCGATACTAACCATCGACTCTCCCACTTTTGATATACCTATTCCAAATGCAGCTGATGCATTATCTGCTCCTCCAGAAACGACTTTTGTGTTCCTCCATCCCAATTCATTTTGCAAGCTTTCTTTTAATTCGCCTCGAATCCCATAAGAAGGATACAATTCAGGCATTATATCCATATTAATGCCAAAAGTTTCAAATATATCTTCATCCCAATAATTTGTTTTTACATTAAAACATGCTGTTCCAGAAGCATCCGAATAATCTATACCAATACTACCCGTTAACTTAAAAACAATATAATCCTTAGGTAGAAGAATCTTCTTTATTTTTTTAAAATTCTCTCCTTCATTTTCTTTTAACCACAGTATTTTTGGGAAAGTGAAACCTTCCAAAAAGGGATTCCCTATTTTGGAGATAACCTTTTCTTCACCACCAAAAACTTCTGTAGCTTTTTTACACTGGGGAGTGGTCCTTTGATCACACCAAAGGATTGCTGGCCTAATAGGTTTATTATTTTCATCCAAAACCACCAAGCTATGCATTTGTCCGGAAAACCCTATTACATCTATTTGATGCGTTCTGGAAACTTTTTTTAATATTTCGTATACACCAATCCACCAATCTTCAGGGTCTTGTTCAGCCCATGCAGGTTTGGGAACTTTCATTTCTAATGGATAGGAATAACTATCCAAAACTTCTCCTTCTTCAGATACTACTAAACCCTTCAATCCAGTTGTCCCAACGTCAATTCCTAAGTACTTATGCAAACTTATCACCTCATTCTAAATTACAGCTTTTTCTGCAAAATCATCCATCACCCTTAAATTTGCCCCCGTCAAACATGCTGTTTCTATATCAAAAACAGGTCTCAAGGGCTTTTTTAAAGATTTTAAGGTTGGCTTCAGAGCTCGAGTCTTTATAATATTTTCAATCTCTGTGAAATACTCATCCGGGAAAAGATACCCATACCCCCCAAAAATTACAAACTCAGGATTTAAGATATTTATTAAATTAACCGTCCCTACTCCCAAATAATATAACATCTGTTTAATTATTTCATCGGCGTTTCCTTCCTTCTTCTGGGCTTTTATAAGAAGATTTCTAAATTTTTCTTCGTAATTGTTGCCTTCCAATCGCCCATTGCTGTATTCATATATCTTAGAAACTGTATCAATTGAGGCAAACGTTTCCCAACATCCTTGATTATTGCAAAAACATTTTTCTCCATCTTCATCGATGCTCATGTGACCAAATTCACCTGCTGTGAAATTAGGTCCCAAATGAATTTGACCATCTATAAGCAAAGCTCCTCCTATCCCCTGAGATATGAAAACATAGACTCCGTTGTTTAGGTTGGCAATATTCTTGTTAAAATACATCTCTGCTTGTAGAGCTAACTTTGCCTCATTTGCAGCGAAAATTGGTTTGTCACATTTGGGTAGTTCCTTTAAAAGAGCTGCTTTAAGATCGATCTCACTCCAATTAAAATGAGGTACGTATTCGATAATCAAGTTTTTCCTATCAATCATTCCTGGAAAAGAAAAAGAAAGGCCTACTATATTATTCCCATTAGCATTTTCATATATTCTTTTTATCTCAACAGCTAATTTACCAATAAAAACATTAAAATTTTTTGGGGTTTCAAATTCAACAATCTTATTTATTGAATTGTTCATATATCCAAGACCTACGACTGTTTTTTCAACTCCAACCTTAACGATAATGGAAGCAGCAACGCCTTTCGCTGCTTCCAGTTTTATAGGTTTTCTTCCAACCCCTTTAGAAGATTTTCTATCTCCTTCTTCTATTAAGTTTTTAGAAATCAAATCATACGTAATCTTTGTCACAGTACTTTTATCCAAACCTGTAAGCTTAGAAATCTCATTTCTTGAGATTCCAGAATAATATCTGATCAAATTGAAAACCATTAATTTGTTTGAATATCCCATTCTTTCTGCATTGATTTTCTTTATCTTCAAAACAAAGCCTCCTGATTTATTGTCTATTCGTAGATATACAAATTTAATAAGTTTTCCAAATATTCTTGTCTTCCAGATTTTGGTACTCCCACTTTTTTATCTAGTACATACTCTTCGAGTTCTTTGAAATTAGTTCGTCCATCCACTATCTTTTTACCCATTCCTTCATTAAAACTATTATACCTTTTTTCTACAAAGTCTTCCAAAACTTTGTCTTCTAAAATCTTATTGGCTAATATCAATCCTAACGCAAATGCATCCATTCCTGCTATATGAGCGTAAAACAGATCAATATTTTCGTAAGAAGGTCTTCTAACATGTGAGTCAAAGTTCAAACCACCCGGAGCTATTCCTCCATTCTTAAGTATTTCATACATTGCCAAAACGTTTTCAAATACGTTTGTTGGGAATTGATCTGTATCCCATCCCAACAATAGATCACCCATGTTAGCATCAACGCTTCCCAATATATTATTTATCCTTGCATACCTTAATTCATGCTGAAAAGTATGACCAGCAAGAGTGGCATGATTTGCTTCTATATTGAACTTGAAATACTTATCAAGATCGTACTTTTGTAAAAATGCATAAGAGTTCGCAACATCAAAATCATATTGATGTTTTGTGGGCTCTTTTGGTTTGGGTTCTATCAAAAATTGGCCATCAAAACCAATTTCTTTGGCGTAATCTACAGCCATGTGTAAAAAATTAGCCAAATTGTTCAATTCCAACTCCATATTAGTGTTTAAAAGGGTTTCATATCCTTCTCTTCCACCCCAAAAAACATAATTTTCACCATTTAATTCCTTAGTAATCTCAAGTGCCTTTTTCACCTGTGCAGCGGCATAAGCATATACATCTGCATCACAAGACGTTGCTGCACCTTGCATAAACCTTGGATGAGTGAAAAGATTCGCTGTTCCCCAAAGAAGCTTTATACCTGTTTCTTTCATTCTTTCTTTTATTCTTTCTACTACTTTGTCTAATAACTTATTTGTTTCTCTCAACGTTTCTTGTTCATCAACTAAGTCTCTGTCATGGGTACAAAAATATTTAACCCCTAATTTGCTCATGAACTCAAATGCTGCATCACATCTTGCGTAAGCTTTATCTAAAGAATCTGAAAACTTATTCCACTCTCTGCTGGCACTTTCTATACCGAACATGTCCCTTCCTTCTGCGGTGAAAGTGTGCCAGTAGGCCACAGAAAATCTCAGATGTTCTTCCATAGTTTTATTACCAATTTTTCTCTTGGGATCATAATAGTGAAAAGCTAACGGATCCTTTGATTCCTTACCAACATACTCAACCTTTTTAATATCTTTGAAGTATTCTGTCATTTTAAGACCTCCTGTAAGTTTTTTTGTACATATTTAAGCCTCTTTCTTTTTACTTGCAACATCAAACCATACCGCAAATATTAATACTAAACCTTTTATTATAGACTGCCAAAAAACCGGGACATTCATAAGACTCATTCCATTGTCTAGACTTGCCATTACAATTGCTCCAATTACTGCACCAACAACAGTACCTATTCCTCCCATTAAGCTTGTACCACCTATAACACAAGCAGCTATAGTATCTAACTCAGCTCCTTCTCCACCCGAAACAGCCGCCGCATTAAGTCGAGAAGTTAAAAAAATGCCTGCAAAAGCTGCTAATAGTCCATTAATCATAAAAACTATAAGTGTAATCTTTTTTACGTTTATTCCAGATAAAGTTGCAGCCTGACTATTACCGCCAATTGCATATATATATCTTCCAAAAACTGTATTTTGAGAAATATAAGTGAAGAATATTAAAAGAATAACAGCTATTAAAACAGGAAAAGGAACTCCTCGATAAGAATTGAAAATTACAATAAAAATGGTTATTAATAAAATATAAGCCAATAATTTTAAAAATTCTACTCTCAAAGAGGGAGCATTTAATCCATGAGATTTTTTCTTCTTCCATGAATTAAGTTCTGCTAGTATTATGAGAATAGCACCGATAACTCCTATTATTATCCCTACAATGTTTGATAGATAACCTTTTCCCAAAAATTCAAAAAAACCTCTCATTGGACCAATAGTAGTACCTTTTGTAATTCCTAATAGAATTCCCCTGAAAATGAGCATGCCACCTAATGTAACAACAAAGGCTGGAACTCCTCGGTAAGCTACCCAATATCCATTCCATAGACCTATAAGAAGTCCAATACCTAAAGTAATGAGGATAGAAATAAAAGGATCCATTCCGTTCCACACATGCAAAATTGCTACAATACCCCCAGTTAGTCCTACAATAGAGCCAACCGAAAGATCTATTTGCCCCAATATTATAACAAAAACCATACCCATTGCTAATACTGATAAAAATACTGATTGTCTGAATAAATTAGAAATATTCCTAGCACTTAAAAAAGAACCTTCGGTCAAGATGGTAAAAAATACCCAAATTACTATTAGAGCTATTATCATCATGTACGATCTTAAACTTAAATTTAAACTAATCTTTCCCCTTTTCAAAACACCTCTCCTCCTTTAGTCCCAGTGGCAAGGTACATAACTTCTTCTTGGGTTAAATTGTGGTTGATATTTTCTAATTCTCCCATAAATTTACCTTCATGCATAACTATAACTCTATCGCTCATACCTATTATTTCTGGTAATTCAGAAGATATCATAATTATTGAAATACCTTGAGATGCTAAATCATTCATTAATGAATATATTTCTTGCTTAGCTCCAACATCTATTCCTTTTGTAGGTTCATCCATAATCAATATTTTTGGTGTTCTTATCAAATTTCTACCTAGTAAAACCTTCTGTTGATTACCTCCACTCAAAGTAGTAATATTTGTTTCTGGAGAAGAAGTTTTAATATTTAGTTGTTTGATCATTCTAAGAGCTTCTACTATTTCGTCTTCTTCAGATATTTTAAAATAACTACCAAACGATTTAATGAAAGTAATTGAAAGGTTTTGCCTTACAGATAGATTGGGAAATATCCCCAAATTTTTCCTATTTTCAGATAAATAAGCTATTCCGAGTTCTAACGCTTGCCTTGGTGAACTTATTTCTAATTCTTTGGAATTCAAAAATACCTTTCCACTTTTATTACTCGAATTGAATCCTATTATGCTAGTCATTAATTCTGTTCTACCCGCACCGACTAATCCAAACAGACCTAATATTTCTCCTTTTCTAAGGTGAAAACTAATATTTTCAACAACTTTTCTTTGAGAATCGTAATCCTCAAAAAGCGTATAATCACTCACTTCAAATACTATTTCGTTTGGAATATAACGTCTTTTGGGAAACATTTGATTTATTTCTCTCCCCACCATCATTTTTATGAGATCACTTTCTTTTACTTCACCAATGGGCCTTGTGTCAATTAATTTGCCATCTCTTAGAACGCTGACAGTATCAGCTAACTCAAAAATTTCGTCAAGCTTATGTGAAATATAAATAGACGTAACCCCTTCAGATTTCAACTCTTTTAAAATAGCAAACAATATCTTTGTTTCATTTTCTGTTAAAGATGAAGTAGGTTCATCCAAAATCAAAATATTACAATTTTTAACTAAGGCTTTAGCAATTTCAATTAACTGTTGTTTTGCAGAACCTAAGTATTTTACTTTATTAAGAACATTTTCATTCTCCATCTTCAATTTTTTTAACCATTCCTTAGCTTCCTTGATCATTTCATTCCAATCTATTGAAACTCCTCTTACAATAGCTTTACCCATAAAGATGTTTTCAACGATATTTAATTCGTCAAATAGGCTCAATTCCTGGTGAACAACAGCGATTCCTGCTTCTTCTGCTTCTTTTGGATTTCTAAATTTCACCCTTTCTCCATGTAGATAAATTTCACCTTCATAGGTTCCCAATGGATATATTCCACCTAATATACTTATCAAAGTAGACTTTCCTGCTCCGTTTTCTCCACAAATAGCATGGATTGTATTTTCCTCAATTTTTAAATTGATATTTTCAAGGGCTTTTACCCCTGGAAACTCTTTTGATATGTTTTTCAATTCTAAAAGAGCGGCCATTTAATCACCTCAATTGTTATGTGTTATAAAAATGAGACTGAAGGGTTAGGGATTGACCCCTAACCCAATATTCAAAGTTCTGTTTAATCCACTTTCGGCCATTGAGATTTGGGAACATTTTTATATACATCTTCTAACCTTTGGAAACCATCCTTTATAACCGTTTCTACTATATTAGTTTTATCAACAGGGATAGGCTCCAAGAAGAAAGTAGGAACCTCCTTATACTCATTGTTAATTGATCCATTTGTTACAATATGAATATCCTTAGCAGCTGAAACAGCCATAATAGCAGCCATTGTGGCGATATCCTTTATAGGTTTATAGACGGTCACTGTTTGTGTACCTTCAACTACTCTCTGGCAGGCAACCAGGTCTGCGTCTTGTCCAGATACTAAAACTTTTCCCGCTAGTCCTTGTTCCTTTAACGCTTCTACCGCCCCTCCAGCTGTACTATCGTTGGAAGCAACAATTGCATCAATCTGATTTTGAGTAGCGGTTAAAGCATTTTCTACAATCTTCATAGCTTCTTGCATTGACCAGTCTTTTGCCCATTGATCTCCTACTATTTTTATCGCCCCACTATCAATATATGGCTGAAGAACGTTCATTTGACCTTCTCTAACAAAATGCGCATTCATATCTGTTGGAGACCCTCCCAACAAGAAATAATTACCTTCTGGTTTCCTATCAACCAAGTACTGTGCTTGAATTTCTCCAATTCTTATTGGGTCGAAAGTAATGTAATAATCTAAATCACATTCCATTAAAAGACGATCATACGCAATTACTGGAATTCCGTTAGCGTGAGCCTCTTCAACCACACTTCCCATAATATAACCATCATGTGCAATGATAACTAAAACATCAGCTCCTTGATTCATCATGTTTTCAACCTGAGAAACTTGCAATAAATCATCATTATTGGCCGATTGTACAATAACCTTTGCACCAAGTTTCTCAGCAGTTTCAACAAAAATATCTCTATCTTTTTGCCACCTTTCAAGTTGCAAATTAGCAACAGAAAGCCCAATCAACACCTCATCCTTTGCAAATAAAGCACCACCAAATGTTAATAAAAACACCAGAAAAACCAAAAGAACTTTCTTCATTTTACTAACCTCCTCTTTTTTTGTTTTTTTACCATTAGTACTAATGGTAAAAACTGCATCTAACTACTTCCATTTTAAAATATTCTATTTATCATTGTCAATAGTAAGTTTATCCAATCAACTAATATTAGGAGCAATTACGAGCAATTATTTGCGATTAGGAAGCTTTTTCTTAGTTTTTCTTGAATTTTGTTAAAAATTGTTTTGTAAGATTTCATTAGATTTTCTTGTTTAATCGACTTAGATTGTTTTTAATCGACATTAATCAGCTCTATTTAAAAGTGAGAAATTTTTTTCACGGTGTTATAATTTTGTTAGAAGATGTGAAGTTTTTGCTTAATCGAAAGAGAGGTCTTATATTTGAAAAAGGTCTATATAGACGGCGAACATCTGAGTTTGGAAGATGTGATTAATGTAGCTAGACATTATTACGAAGTGGCTATCGATAAATCTGTCCTTGAGAACATTGAGAACTCCAGAAAAATTGTAGAAAAGTTTGCAGAAGAGGAAAAAGTCATATATGGTATAACTACTGGCTTTGGAGAACTCTGTAATGTTTTCATTTCGAACGATAAAACAGAGAAATTACAAAAGAATCTGATCAGAAGCCATGCATGCGGAATTGGGGATCCTTTGGATATAGAAACTGTTAGAGCGATTATGTTGCTTCGTGCGAATTCTTTGGTCAAAGGTTTTTCTGGAATAAGGTTATCCACCATACAAACTCTGATTGATATGATCAACAAGAAGGTTCACCCAATAATACCAGAAAAAGGATCTTTAGGAGCCAGTGGTGATCTTGCTCCTTTAGCCCATATGGTTTTACCGATGATAGGAGAAGGAGAAGCTTATTACGAGGGCAAACGGTTAAATGGAAAAGAAGCGATGAAGTTGGCGGGAATAGATACGATAAATCTTGTTGCCAAGGAAGGTCTCGCTTTGATAAATGGAACACAAGTTATGACGGCTATAGGTGCATTATCGATATACGATAGCATAGAACTTTTAAAAACAGCAGACATAATTTCATCGTTGAGTTTTGAGGCGCTGAACGGTGTCATCGAGGCTTTTGATGACAGGGTACACAATCTAAGACCTCATAAAGGGCAAATTGGGTCCGCTAATAATTTAAGGAAAATACTTGAAGGTAGTAAAATGGTGTCTCATCAAGGGGTATTACGTGTTCAAGATGCTTATTCCTTGAGATGTATCCCGCAGGTTCACGGTGCTTCACGTGATGCGGTAAATTATGTAGAAGATATCATCGTGAAAGAGATGAATGCAGCAACCGATAATCCTTTGATATTTTCAAAAGAAGAAGAAGCAATATCCGCGGGGAATTTTCACGGCCAACCAATTGCATTGGGCATGGACTTTTTGGCGATTGCTTTGTCTGAAATTGCAAATATATCAGAAAGACGAATAGAAAGGCTTGTTAACCCTAAATTGAGTGGGTTAGCTCCTTTTTTGATAGAAGAAAGTGGCTTGAATTCTGGTTTTATGCTGGTTCAATATTCAGCTGCTTCGTTGGTTTCAGAAAACAAAGTCTTAGCTCATCCTGCAAGTGTTGACTCGATTCCTTCTTCTGCAAACCAAGAAGATCACGTTTCTATGGGTACAATCTCAGCGAGGAAGGCGAAAAATATTCTAAACAACGTCCAAAAAGTATTAGCTATGGAAATGATGTGTGCTTGCCAAGCCATAGATTTACGAGGGAATAAAGGTTTAGGAAAAGGTTCAAAGATAGTTTATGATATAGTAAGAGATAAAGTACCAAAGATAAACGAAGACAGAGCAATGTACGAAGTGATAGATAAATGTGAAGACATATTAAAATCTGGCATAATCGTTAAAGAAGTGGAAAAAGTAATTGGTAAATTATTTTAAAGAAAGGAGAAATTATCATGGTGAACAATATCGATATTTCTAACGCAATGTCCATTAAGTTGGTTGATGAACTTCCTAGTATGCCCAAATTCATAGAAGGCATAAGAAGGGCACCTAAAAGGCCTTTGAACTTATCAAAAAGAGAAGTTGAATTAGCCCTTGCAAACGCCTTAAGGTACGTACCAGAAAATTTGCATGAAAAATTGGCTCCAGAATTTCTGCAAGAGTTGTTTACTCGAGGTAGAATTTATGGATACAGGTATAGGCCTGAGGGCAACATTAAAGCAAAACCTATAGATATGTACAAGGGTAAATGTATTGAAGGAAAGGCATTTCAGGTCATGATCGACAACAACTTGGATTTCGATGTCGCTTTGTATCCTTATGAACTGGTAACCTATGGTGAAACCGGTCAAGTTTGTCAAAATTGGATGCAGTACAGGTTGATTAAAAAATACCTAGAAGAACTTACAAGAGAACAAACCTTAGTTGTAGCTTCAGGACATCCCCTAGGATTGTTCAGATCAACTCCAAATAGTCCACGAGTGATAATAACAAACGCCTTGATGGTTGGGATGTTCGATGACCAAGAACATTGGATTAAGGCACAAGCTATGGGTGTTGCCAACTACGGGCAAATGACTGCAGGAGGTTGGATGTATATAGGACCTCAAGGTATCGTTCATGGCACTTACAATACCTTGTTGAACGCTGGAAGGTTGAAATTAGGGATACCACAAGATAGTGATCTAAGAGGACGTTTGTTTGTTAGTTCAGGTTTAGGTGGAATGAGCGGTGCTCAGGCAAAAGCAATAGAAATTGCAAGAGGGGTTGGGATAATTGCAGAAGTAGATTATTCCAGAATTCAAACAAGGCTCAACCAAGGTTGGCTAAAAACTTACAGCAAAGATTTGGACGAAGTTTTTGAAATAGCCTTCGATCATCTAAATAGAAAAGAATCCATTTCCATAGGTTATTATGGTAATATTGTAGATCTATTGGAATACATTGTAAAGAAAGGTATAAAGGTAGATTTGCTATCAGATCAGACGTCTTGTCACGCCGCCTACGAGGGAGGGTACTGCCCGCAAGGCTTGACTCATGAAGAGAAGAATCACCTCTTAGAAACAAATAAAGAGAGATTTGTTGAATTAGTCAACAATTCATTGAGAAGACATTTCGAGCTTATAAAAACAATGGTTGAAAGGGGAACCTACTTTTTTGACTATGGGAATAGTTTCATGAAGGCGGTTTTTGATGCAGGAGTGAAAGAAATAGCAAAAAATGGGTTAGATGAAAGCGAAGGGTTCATATTTCCCTCGTATGTGGAAGATATAATGGGGCCATTAATATTCGACTATGGTTATGGACCTTTCAGATGGGTATGTTTAAGTGGAAAAAGGGAAGATCTATTGAAAACGGACAAAGCAGCGATGGAATGCATAGATCCCAATAGAAGGGGCCAGGATAGAGACAACTACATATGGATTAGGGATGCAGATAAAAACAATCTTGTTGTTGGTACTCAAGCACGAATTCTTTATCAGGATGCTATGGGAAGGATGAAGATAGCCCTTAAATTCAATGAAATGGTTAGAAAAGGGGAAGTTGGTCCCATTATGCTTGGAAGGGATCATCACGATGCAGGCGGAGCTGACTCTCCTTTTAGAGAAACAGCGAATATAAAAGATGGGAGTAATATAATGGCTGATATGGCAACCCATGATTTCGCTGGAAATATAGCAAGGGGAATGAGTTTGGTAACATTACACAACGGAGGTGGAGTTGGTATCGGTAAAGCCATTAACGGTGGCTTTGGCTTGGTTCTGGATGGAAGCGAAAGGGTGGATGAAATAATAAAGGACGCAATTCCATGGGATGTTATGGTTGGGGTTGCCAGACGATCATGGGCTAGGAATGAAGCTTCTATAGAAACATCCATAGAGTACAACAAAGAAAACAAAAATACAGACCACATAACTTTACCGTACATTGCTGATGAAAATATGGTAAAAGATTTAGTTGATAAATATTATCAGGGTTAGGAGGTAGATACTTTGAACAAAATTGTAGAATGTGTTCCAAATTTCAGTGAAGGAAGAGATAAAGAAAAATTAGAGCGTATTGTAGATGAAATAAGAAAACAAGAAGGAGTAAAATTATTAGATTACTCTATGGACAGAGACCACAACAGAAGCGTAGTTACTTTTGTGGGGGAACCAGATCAAGTAATAGAAGCAGCTTTTAACGCTTGTAAAAAAGCGGCTGAATTGATAGATTTGAGAACCCACAAAGGTGAACATCCAAGAATGGGGGCTACAGACGTCATACCGCTCATTCCAATTAAAAACATATCGATGCAAGAGTGTGTAGAGTACTCTAAAAAATTGGCAAAAAGAATAGGAGAAGAGTTGAATATCCCCGTAATATTGTATGAAAAATCAGCCAGCCGACCTGAAAGAGAGGATTTAGCTGTTATAAGAAAAGGCGAGTTCGAAGGAATGTTTGAGAAGTTAAAACAAGAAGCGTTCAAACCAGATTTTGGCCCAGATAAACCGCATGAAAGTGCAGGAGTTACCGCCGTGGGGGCAAGGATGCCTTTGATAGCTTTCAACGTGAACCTAAATACCAACAACATAGACATTGCAAAAAAGATAGCCCAAGCTGTGAGAGGTAAAAGTGGAGGATTTAAATATTGTAAAGCGTTGGGTTTTGAATTGAAAGAAAGAAATATAGTCCAAGTTTCCATGAATATGGTTGATTACACAAAAACACCTTTGTACAGGGTATTTCAGGTGATAGAAAATGAAGCGAACAGGTATGGAGTGAACGTTGTTGGAAGTGAAATAGTTGGGTTGGTACCTTTGAATGCCCTTGTTGATACAGCTGATTACTTTTTAAAATTAGAAGATTTCAGTTATGACAAAGTTTTGGAGAATAGGATTTATGGCGATTGATATGAGCGAAAAAGCTACTTTAATAATAAAAAACATCTCAAATTTAATAACGATGAGAGGTCCTAATAGACCAAGAAAGAAAGAGGAAATGTCAGAAATTGGCTTAATAAAAAATGGCATAATTGCTGCTTCAAAAGATAAGATTATCTACGTTGGAAGTGGTGATTTGCCAAAAGACATAGAAATAGCTCAAGATGCAAAAATTATAAACGCCCAAGGGAAAACTGTAACACCCGGTTTAATAGACTCTCACACTCATTTGGTCCATGGTGGCTCAAGGGAATATGAATTATTTAAAAAATTAGAAGGTGAGAGTTACTTAGATATTTTAAGTTCTGGGGGAGGAATATACGACACCGTTGAATCAACTAAAAAGGCATCTTTTGAAGAATTACTTGAAAAGTCAGAAAAGAGTTTAAATAGAATGTTGTCTTACGGAGTAACAACCGTTGAAGCAAAAAGCGGTTATGGGCTTGATGACTTTGACACAGAATTGAAACAGCTTGAGGTCATAAGAGAACTCAATAGAATCCACCCCATAGATTTGGTTCCTACATTTTTGGGGGCGCATGCCGTACCTAAAAAGTACCAAGACAACGTCGATAAATTCGTAGATATACTCATAACTGAAATGATCCCGTATGTAGCAGAAAAAAATTTAGCTAAATTTTGTGATGTATTCTGTGAAAAAGGAGTTTTCTCAGTTGATCAATCCAGAAAAATACTTTCTGCTGCAAAAGAACACGGTCTATTCCTCAAAATTCACGCAGACGAAATAGAACCTTTAGGAGGTACCGAATTAGCTGCTGAGTTAGGCTGCGTTTCAGCAGATCATTTGGTAGGTGCAAGTGATGAAGGCTTGAAAAAAATGGCTGAGAACAACGTTATAGCTACCCTTCTTCCTACAACAACCTTCTTTTTACAAAGTGAGAAGTATGCAAACGCCAGAAAGATGATTGAACTTGGTATACCAATTGCATTATCGACCGATTATAACCCAGGAAGTTCGCCTACAGAAAATTTACAATTGGTTATGACGTTTGGGGCAATAAAATTACATATGAATCCAAAGGAAATAATTACATCGGTTACTATTAATGCGGCTTGTGCACTGAAATTAGAAGATAAAATTGGTAGTTTGGAGGTAGGTAAAAAAACTGATATGGCGATTTTCGATGTTCCAAATATAGAATACTTAATATACCACTTCGGAGTAAACCACACTCAAACTGTTATCAAAAATGGTGAAGTGTATGACATAGCCACGGTCTCTTGACAAAGCCTATAACGTAGTGTATAATAATTTTGATATATTGACATAAATAACTTTTTCGCCGGGGTGGTGGAATTGGTAGACACGTATGGTTGAGGGCCATATGAGTATTTACACTCGTGCGGGTTCAAGTCCCGCCCCCGGCACCAGAATAAAGGATCGTGTTTTACGATCCTTTTGTTTTTTGAATTAATTTTATTATATTCCTGATTGATAATCTCACTTCTGATTTCTATCTACTGGGGGTAAAAGTATAGAAAAGAAAACTGAAGTTACCTTCCCCTTTTTTATTGAATTATTCATTGCCTTTTCTTTGTTATTAGTACTTTCCTACTTGAATAAAGCCGCAGTATTAATAGGCTATTTTTTGTTTCTTCTTCTTTTAAAACTCTTTGAGAAAGATAAATTAAAAGTCTTTTTAATCGGTGTCTTGTTGTTTCCTGGCTTGTTATACATTCCCATCAATCTCAATTCAGAAGCAGGTATTTTAGGGAAAATTATAGACAAAAGAGGAAATTATTATACGGTATTTTCAAGAAAAATCTATTATGAAAATCAATGGCAGAAATACAGGAATTATTATAAATTTTACTATGGTGAATTCAGTACGGTTCCCATCACTACGGGCAAAAACGTCTACATATACGGAACCATTGAAAACGATTTTCTTAGAGCTGAATATGTGGCTCCTGCCAACAACAATTCGATTATGAAGATAAAAGATCTTGCAACCAATAGATTGTCTGAAAACATTCAAAATACCGAGGCACTTGATATATTGACGAGCTCTTTTATGGGTAATATACGGGATAAAGAGGTATTTCAAAAAACAGGGACTTTGCATCTATTTGCCGTTTCAGGTATGCACGTGTACATAATTTACTCGATGATCAGTTTCTTTCTCAACTTTTTTATCTTGAAAAGGAATTTAAGACTCATCTTATACTCCACTATCATCACTTTTTATTTGGTTTTTACCGGATTCACCCCAAGTTCTGTACGGGCTGTATCGCTTTTAGTCACTTTAAACTTATTCAGACTTTTCGACGTTCCTGTTAGCTCTTTCAACATCTTAGGATTAATAGGATATCTCAACCTTTTGTTCTTCCCCAATAATCTTATGAACGTTAGTTTCCAAATGAGTTATGCAGCAACTTTTATGATTTTATTTTCAATGAACCATATAGAAAATCAATATTTTAGATCCTTATCTGTTCCTATAGCGGCATATGTCGGTATATTTCCTATAGCGTTGATACACTTTGGAGAAATTTCTTTGATTGGACTTTTCATAACGCCCATTCTAACCCCTGCTATTTCATTACTAATCTTATGTAGCGTTCTTTCAATATTATTGCCTTTCAATTTTGTTCATTCTTTTTCAACTTTTTTTGCTTTGTCAATAAAAAACTTCGTAAATCTTTTTACATTTTGGGAGCCAATTGAATTTAATTCTTTATTTATTCCGTTATTTCTATGGAGTTTGATCTTTTTGCTTTATGTCTGGCTTCTTCAAGTTAACAAAAGAAAAAAGGACCCCATTTAATAAGGGCCCTTAATTTTGAATCATACTTGTCTACATTGGAGGTTCTTCATCCAAAAGATCTTCGATCTCTGATTGATCAGAAAATTCAATTTTTACAATCCATCCTTTATTTTCCGCATCTTCGTTTATTATTTCCGGCTGGTCTTCAAGATCTTTGTTAACTTCAACAATTTTTCCACTTAAAGGTACATATATATCTTCGGCTGACTTCACAGATTCTATGGTGCACAGGACTTCACCTTTTTTTACTTCTTTCCCAACTTCTGGTAATTCAACGTAGGTTACATCACCCAATTCTTCAGCAGCCTTCGCAGAAATCCCAACAGTTGCAATATTTCCTTCTATTGTTACATATTCGTGGGTAGCTGTGTATTTCTTCATAATACTTGACTCCTCCTTTTAATTTGTAATTTTTGTTGTCTATAGAAATCAAAAAAGTTGCTATAGCGCCCTTCCCCCGCATCCCACCCAAATGATGAGATAATCAATAGCCTGCCTTTTTTACCGCTCTGATTACCCCAACAGTTATTAAAATCGCTATTATGATCTCTGGAATACCGTTTGTTAGGCCTATAGCCAACACTACCCCACCTACGGCTTCCCTTGCTACTCCCATAGCGGTAGCTATCCTGTCGGCAAATAAGAGATACATCATACCTAAAACACCTGCGGTGTTAGTAAAAGTTCCTAAAGCAGCACTTACACCAATAGATACGCTATCTCTCCATTTTGAAACTTTTTCTTTATTACTCGAGAAAAGTTCAAATACTAACCTGTATGAATAATATGAAACTAAACCAATCAATATTCTTGGTAATACAGAAACTAAAGGATTAACAAAAGCAAAAGACAATATATTCGGTCTTAAAAGTGCTTGAATTATACTAGACACCCCAAATATCAAACCTATAACCATTCCTGCAATAGGTCCCTCCAATATTGCCCCAATTATAACTGGAATATGCATAGTTGTTGCATTCGCTGGAGGAATAGGGATAAATCCCAATGGAGTAAATCCTAGAACAAAAGAAATACCAGATAACAACGATATAGTTACCAAGCGTTTGGTTTTTGATCTCATGCTTTTTCTCCTTTTAATGTGAAAAGTTAGCTACAAACATTTAACTATTTTAAATAATTGTCAAACCACGCGGTAATCTCTTTTAATCTTCTTACTCGATGTTTTGGTTTTCCACTTCTGCTCAACTCATGATTTTCTCCTCTGAACATAACCAATTTTGATTCCACGCCATTGTATTTGAGTGAAGTGAACATCTGCAATCCTTCAGCCAACCAACAACGGTAATCTTCTTCCGAATGTATAAAAAGAGTTGGAGTTTTAACGTTATCTGCGTATTTCATAGGTGAATGGAACCATAACTTTTCATAATCACTCCAGGGGGTGGCTGCTTGTTGATCTTCAACGAAATAGTAACCGATATCGGTAGTGCCAAATTTAGCTATCCAATTCGCTATACTTCTTTGAGAAACAGCAGCCTTGAACCTATCAGTATGTCCAATTACCCAGTTGGTCATATAACCACCATAAGAACCACCTGTTACCCCTATTCTATTTTCGTCTATGAAAGAGAACTTTTCCAATACTTTATCAACAAAGTCCATTATGTCTTCATAGTCTATTGTTCCATACTTTCCTCTGATATCTGCAAACTCATCCCCTCTTCCATCACTTCCTCGGGGATTACAAAACATAACAACATAACCTTCATTTGCCCAATACTGCATTTCATGGAAAAAAACATCTCCACCATAAACGGTTTTTGGGCCACCATGAATATCTAAGATTGCGGGGTATTTCTTGTTCTCTTCAAAATTAACAGGTTTCATAACCCATCCTTCTATTTCTATCTCACCTTTGCCAAGAAAGGTTATTTTTTCAGGCTTAGATAAAGTTTTTTCTCCTATTACCCATTCGTTGAAAGTAGTTAGTTGTTTCTCTTCATTGCCTGCTAATTCGTATAGTTCTTGAAGTTTAACATCTCTCATCCCCACAAAGATGATACGATCTTTAAATACATCAAAACCATCAACGGATCCGCTTTGTGTGGTTAATTTTTCCCTCTTACCTCTCTCATCTATTCTATTTATGAAAGAATTTCCATACTCTGTTGTTTCAAAATAAAGGTAATTGTCCTCCACTTTGAATTCACTATTAGAACCATATCTACAATCAGAACCTACAGAACTCCAAGTACTAAAATCAAAATCAGTTTGAATTTGTTTCACTTCTTTTGTTTGTAAGTCCATCAAATAAAATTTTGGGTTCTCGTTGATTCCATACTCTTTCATGTTGGACCCTAAGAAGATTATTTTCTCTTTGAGAAAGTCTGCATATACATAATTGAAAGGATCTTCATGAGTTAATTTTTCTAAACTTTCTTTCTTTAAGTCATATAAATAAAGATCGGATCTTATTTCCATTTTATCTTTAAAAGTGTTGGAAATGAAAAGTATTAAATCTTTCTCTTCATTTAATTTAAAACCTTCTACGTTTGTCAATTCATCTGTTAAGGGGGTAACTTTCTTATCTTCTAACGTATAAATGTATAATCTATTTCTTTTCTTGTTGGTAAATCCTCGGCCATTCGACCAGAAGGGTATTTCATCTAAAACTTCGTAATCTTTTTCTTCTTTGAGCTTATCCAATTCCTTTTCTTTTTCTTCCTTTGAAAGGTTATCCAAATTCTTATATTTCGGGTCGTAAATACCAGTTACAACAAACTTATCCTTAGATATGGGTTCAATATCTGATGCAAAGAACGGGAGTTCAAAGTATTTTTGAGCTTCTCCACCTTTGATGTTTATTATATAAAAAATTGTAAAAGGTTCTCCCTTTTCTTTCCTCTTTTTATCCTTTTCCTCTCTTACCGTTGAGAAGATGATATTCTCATCGTCCAACCATACATAAGAACTTTCTTGATTGAAAGTAGTAAGTTTGTTGGTCTTTCTATTATCTACATTGTAAAGCCATATATTTGATAGATACTTGTTCTCATCGACATCCATCTCAGAGACAACAAAAGCTAAGTTTTTACCATTCGGTGAAAATTTTGTGTTCGATATAAATTTGTACTTTGTAAAATCCTCTAAAGCTAATTTCTCCATTACTCTACCTCCTCACAAAATGTAATTATTACTGTCGTTAAAATTCTAATACTTGCACTTTTTTAAAATCAAAATCTAATTTTCATTTTGATAGATCTTTGGTTGAGATATTTCAACAAAAGGATCGTCCTGAAATATTAAAGCGTTACTTTCCATGCTTTCTTGCCTATCAATGTTATCTATGGTTTCTGGGCCATAGATAAGCTGATACAAAGAATAATTGTAAGGGATACCTATTTCTTTCAATCTTTTAATATCTCTCAACCAATCTGGTTCTTCAACTGGAGCATCTGATGAAATAAAAAGAGGAACTTGTGACTTGTATAAATCATAAAATCTAAACGCATCTTTTACCCTTTCACCCAATCTATCTGCAATAAAAACTTTATCGGATTCAATGAATTGAGGTTGTATGTCTACAATAAGGTTATGTTTTTTAATCCTTTCTATTTGGTTAGAACTAAGCAGAATAGCATGAATTATTCTATGCCTTAATTTAGGATTGACTCTTTCAAAAACTCGTAAAATTTGTTCTATAGCCCCATCTCCTATAGCATGAGCAGCTAAATGAAGTCCGTTATCTTCACAAAATTCAACAACCGCAGTTAACTCAGTATCTTCCCATAATTTTTCCCCATACGTATCAGAATCGGTGTACTTATTAAGCAATAAAGCTGTTCGTGCACCTAACGAACCATCCAAATATATTTTAACACATTTAAATTCATTAAAATATCCTGATTCATAATATTTTGAAAGCTCATTATAGCCCTTAACGGCAACCTTTTCATATACAAAAAAATCATTATCGTGTGTAAATGGTAACTCGTCTTGAGAAATACCATGTAAATCATCTGAATGAACAAAACCATACCCTTTTTCTTTTAAATACCTCTTTGAGGTCTCGTAATTATTTTTTACGTCTGTGAAAGGGCCAAAGGTTTTATAAAATTTATCGATCGCACTTTCTTTGATTTTTCCTTCTTCAAAATCCACGTAATTACTTGAATCTGAAAAATCAATACCCTCAAAAACCTTTGAATTAACAACCGCAAAATGTCCGCATCTTCTAACCAACATGATGGGGATTTCTCTGTTTATTGAATCTAAAAAATTTTTATCAGGATTTGCAAATTCTTCGGTCCAACCTCTTAAAACAATTTTATTCGGTCTTTTACTGACAATTTCTTCTATAATACCCTTAATTTCAGATAGTTTCTTTTTCTCCAAAGTCGGTTGAGACAGCTTTTCTCCCAATCCCAATATATGTAAATGTGAATCTGTTATCAATGGAGTAACGAATATCTGTTTGTTGTGTTTAGTGCTCACAAATTTAAACTTACCATTTCTACTGAGTTTAAACAAAATTCAATTTCCCCCTTTTTAAGTCAATGTTTCTACCTTATTTCAATATTTTACCACTAATCTTTTTTTATTTTTTAAATTAAATGCAAGTTTCGATTTTTAAGATTTATCGACATAATTGACTAAAGAGAAGTGAAATGTCATCTTTACTCTGAAGAAATTGTAAACTAAGTAAAATGTAGAAATTGCAGGGTAAAAGAAAAAATGAAGGCGTTCAATTTCGACGCCTTTATTTTTTATATCTCGCTATGAACATGAATTTTCTAAGTTAAAATTGATGAAGAAATATCACTTCACTTTGATAAAATAGCCAAATATCCTAAATTAGCGAAACGGTATTTAATTTCTTCGAACCTCATTTCGTTAATTATAATATTTGATATTAACCTTTGAAAAGGTAGCCAGGTAATATGATCAATGGGGACCGTCACCTTTCTAGGTCTTGATAAGTTTTCCCATAGAACCCTTCTTGTATTTTTGGGTAAGGTTTTATCAAAAGCTGCTTCTAAGAATGTTACCTTTTCTCTGTTTAAAAATTTGGCATAGGCTGCAGGATCAACCTTCATCAATGGATGTATATCTGAATTTAAAAACTCTTGAATGTTCTTAAACTCTCCTATCCTCTTTAAATCGTTTTGAAAGGTCTTTCTTAGCCTTTCTCTATCGCTTAAATAAGCTATTTGGTCTTTCTTTTTAAGCAATTCCCTTCTTGTAAATTCCAATGTAGGTGATTCCCATATAAGTTCAGCCATGTTTCCACCACTGGCTATAATGAAATTGTGCTTTATTTCAGGATTTAAAGCGTTAGCGATAACAGATACCATGCCCCCAAGGCAGTATCCTATCATGAAGTTTCGCTCGTGCCAAAGCGCGTTCGCTTTCAAAAAATCTATGATACTTAATACGTCAACAACCGCATGTTCCCAGGTGTTCAAGGTTGTATAAATATCGGCAGAAAAATAATTTTTACCACTCATAGATCCGTTAGATGTTCTGGTATAATTGTCGGGTAATAATGGTACTACAGCCCTTATGCCTAATTTGGAAAAATATCGCCCCATTTTTAAGATATAGGTAATGTTTTTAGTTCCCAAACCATGAAGTATCAAAGCAACACCCAAAGCCTTTCCTCGGGGTTCAAAAAGATAGATTTCATTAGTTTCGGTACCTTTTTTATTATATTTGTATAAAGAATTAAATTTTATTAATGATTCTCTATAATTTTTACCTTTATTTATGAAAGCTTGAGTAAATTCTATATTTTGTTTTGCATAACTAAAATCTATTTTAAAATTCTCTTGTAGCATATGTTCATCTCCCCATCTTCGTAGATCTTTATTTCTAAACAGCTCTTCTATTTAATGTATCATCAGTTTCTTTATTTTGGCATACTTTTTTAATAAAACTCACCGTTTTTTCAACAAATTTCTGGGTTAAAACATCTTTTAATTCTAATTCGAAAGAATGCTTCCCTTTTGGATGAATTAACAATGTAGAAGGAACACCACATTCTTTTATCTTCTGGTTTAACTTTATAGAAGTTGTTACAGGGACGGTAGCGTCTTTTTCCCCATGTACTAACAGTGTTGGAACCATTCTTTCAGATATATAATTTATAGGTGAATATAACTTATATTCTTCAAATTTTGTTTTAGGCGTTCCTTTCATTGTGGTTGTAACTGCAAATTGTGCAAAAAGAGAATCTACTTGATTACTCCACAGATCTAAAAGATCCGATGGAGCGTACCAAGCCACAACTCCCTTTATTCCCTTCATCTTTTCAAAATGATTGTAGTAAGAATTATATGCTGCATAATAAAGTGACAAAGTACCGCCTGCGGACGTGCCCATCAACACGATATTTTCTTTGTCTAAACTCAGCTCTTCACTATGATCTTTTATATAATTTAGGGCGTCGTGGTAATCTTCTATCAACTCTTCATATTTGTTTAAATAGCTATACCTGTAATCTATTGCAACAACGGCAAATCCTCTACTCGCTAAAAATTTTGCCCATGCGGTAACGCTTGATAATTTCCTACTTCCAGTTATCCACCCTCCTCCATGAGCAAAAAAGACTACAGGAAATTTGCTTTTTTCTTTAGAAGGATAGTAAACATCTAATTTCAAAGGTAACTTTTCCTTTTTATACTCCACAGTAATTGCATCAGTATAGGAACCTTTCTTAACTTCCAATGGAAGGTTCCCAAATACAGATTTCTTAATTGTTTTTGCATTCAATAGAATTATTAGAAAAAAAGTCATCAAAGCATTCCAGAAAAAAAGAAAAAACAAAAGAATTAATCCAAAGATTTTAGCAATTTTTTTATACTCATTTTTGTCGGAATTTTCTTCATTCACCTTTTCGTTGTTTATTCAAATCACTCCGATAGAGTTTTATTGTTCGTTCATATTGATCTTTTCTCTGTTTATAACAAAAATATCAGATTCTGAATAATAATTAGTAAAAAAAACATATTTTTTGTCGGGTGTATATGTTGGATAGAAGCAGTCATTTGTCAACATGCCTGATAAATTCCTTTTTTCTCCATCATCGTATTCATATATACTGAAATAGGTTCCGTTAAACTCAGAAAACACAAGAAGCTCTGAACCATTTGACCAATTATCGGTTTGATTATTTTGTTGTGCTATTAACGGTGAGATACTGTTTTCTTCGTCAACAAAATAAACATTCATATTCGCCGTTTGATGATCCACACCATAAAAACTGATTTTGTTACCATCCCATTTGGTGGGGCGAAATTTCAAAAGATCCTTTGATTCCGTTAATTTCTCAAGTTTATCGTAGTATAAGTCATAAATCCAAACTTCCGTCCACTGACCACCATCTTCATCCATAGTGAATAGAATCAAAGTATTATCATAAAAATATGGTGAATAAGCATTCTTATCGGACGGACTTACTTTTTGAATCTCCTCAGTTTCTAGATTATACAATACAATATCCCATTTTCCAAACAATGTAGTTTGAAAAGTTAAATACTCATCGTTTGGGGAAATATCAGGAAAATACTCAGCAGAATATTCCAATGGAATCTTATCTTGTGTACCTTCTTTAAAGTCAAAAATATAAATTTCCCTATTACCAATATATCTGTCGCTTACAAGATACAACTTATTATTTTGAAAAACAGGGTATTCATCTACCCCTTTCCAAAAAGTGATCTGTAAAACATCCCAGTTTTCTCCATACAAAAACCTTTGAATGGATAATGTCTCCAGAGTTTTTACCGCAAACTTTTCTACCCAATCACTAGTTTCACCAGATTCTTCAGAGTATGAAAAACCTCCGCCATCAAAGTATCCAAACGCAATTGTGATATTTTCCTTAGTATTTGTAAATATATTCATTGTTACATCATAATCATTGATATTTATGGAGTTAGACATCGCATCTTTTATGTTTATATTGTACATATAACTTCCGATACTTTTTATTTTTTCTGCAATTTGATTTGTTATCCATGTATTATCGTTTAAATTTATAATCATATTATCTTTTGATAGATTTGCAGCAAAAGAGACTACTATAACGGGAATAAATGCAAAAACCAAAATTATCTTTTTTATCATACCTTTTCTCACCTTATAAATTTTCTGCAATTTTCCTGAAATGGTAACCGTAAATTGAAAGAGAAATCATTTTTGGAAAAGCTTTAGGTTTCTTAAACAAACTCCAAAAAAACATTTTCCAATATTGTTTTCTTTCTTTACCAACAATCCCTAAAATAAAGATGGATTTAATAAAAGCACTAATTTCTTGAAAACCTATCTTAGCCTTGGAGAATCCAGGTACCTTATAATTAACCAAAAATTTCTTCAAACGATCATAATAGTTTTTGGGCTGATAAAGCTTAGCAACAAGATTTTTGTAATTCTTGACTAGGATTTCCAAGTTCATCTTTGGAATTATATTCGTATTGATATCCACATTGTTTCCACTTATTTCTCCCCGTAATCTATTTTCCTTGAGTAATCTTGAGTATAATTCACTTCCCCTTGGCGCATTTAAAATGCCAACCATGGCGGTAACTATGCCGTTTTTCTGAATAAACTCGAATTGCTTATCGAAAATTGTGGGCTTATCACTGTCAAAACCGACAATAAATCCTCCCTGAATTTCAAAACCAAAACTTTGAATTTTTTTGATAGACTCTTCAAGATTTTGCTTAATATTTTGATACTTATTAGCTTCTCGTAGACTATCCGGATCAGGGGTTTCTAAGCCAATAAAAACTCTGTCAAAACCCGCTTTGAACATCAAGTCCATGAGTTGATCATCATTAGAAAAATCTACAGACACTTCGGTATAAAAAGAAAACGGGTAACCATGAGCTTTTTGCCACTGTATTATTGCGGGTAACACATCTTTTTTTAATTTTGATTTATTTGAGATAAAATTATCGTCTACAAAGAAAACAGAACGCCTCCACCCTGCATCGTACAAAGATTGAAGTTCTTGAATCAACTGTACGCTTGTCTTAGTTCTGGGTTTTCTACCATTCAAGGCGGCAATATCGCAAAATTCACAATTATAAGGGCAACCTCTAGAATACTGGATGCTCATGGACCCATACCATTTGAGATTTAACAGATCCCACCTGGGAACAGGCGTAGTTTCAATATTGCAAAAATTAGGTTTTGCATAATATCTTTTTAATTTGTTATTTTTTATATCTTCAACCAACTCATCCATTAATTCTTCCGCTTCTCCAAGAACAAAATGGTCTACAGTATTTTGAAATGTGTCGGGTTCCATTGTAAAAAGAGGACCACCGGCAACTATAGGTTTGCCATAGTCATTACATTGTTCGATCACATTTACCGCTGACTCTCTTTGAACAGCCATGGCGCTTATAAAAACATAATCTGAATTTAATATATCTTCTTTTTTTAATTTTTCACAATTCATATCCACCAACCTGATGTTCCATTCTTCGGGTAGATAAGAAGCTATTGTAATCAAACCCAAAGGCGGCAAAGCAGCGCGTTTGGAAATAAATTTCAGCACGTGTTTGAAACTCCAAAATGTTTCGGGATAAGCGGGATAAACCAAAAGTATGTTCATAGTTACCCCTCCTTCTAGTTGCTTTATTGCAACGGGGCTAACGATCCATTTATAATTTAATTATACCACATTTTTTAATTTTAAATTTTAAAAGTAAAAAAAGTGAATATCTTTAGGAAACGTTTTCATTTCTTTAAAAAAAGAGTGGTAAAATAACCAGAAGTAAACTATGGGAGGAATTTTATGTTTTTAGGATACCACATTCTAATAAAATTTTATAAAAATGGAGAATTAACAAATGATTTTCCAAAGGAGAGTTATCGCTATTACGAAAAAAATGCAATAGATGGAGATCTTCAAGGTGTCATTAAAGAATTAGACTATTTAAAAGAGCTTGGGATAGATTTGATATATCTTGGGCCTATTTTTAAAAGTAAAACCACACACGGATACGATATTACCAATTATTTTTCTATCTCAGAAAACATAAGTTCCAACTCCGAAGAAGATGCTAAAGCGATCTTTAAAAAGCTTATTGAAGATGCTCATAAAAGAGGAATAAAGGTTATTATCGATCTAGTACTTAACCATGCCTCAAAGGAATTTGATTTTAATTCTGTCCCCAAAGATTTGAACATTAAAACTGAATCTCCCCGTTCACCTCAAGAAGAAAGATGGCAAAGATCCTTTTTGTTTTGGAATCTAGATGATAAAGAGACAAGAGAATTTTTAATAAGAGTTGGAGAGTATTGGCTAAAAAACTTTGAATTAGACGGATTTAGATTGGATCATGCCTTAGGCTTGCCATTAAACTTTTTAGAGGAATTTTCTACAAGGATGAAAAAAATAAAAAAAGATGTGGTAATTTTAGGTGAAGTATGGGAAGACGAGGGAGATAAGATAAAAAATTTTAATCTCCTTAAAAAGTTCAAAGGAGAAGATGCTCAACGTTTTACCAGTCTGTTTGATTTTGCTACATACGATACAATTAAAGAAGTTTTAGGAAAGAAAAATGGGTCGTTACTCGATTTATATAATCAAATAGTATTATCAAACCAATTAAACGAAAGGGTGTTCCAGCTAACTTATTTTATAGAAAATCACGATCTTCCAAGGTTCATAGATATATGCCAAGAATTAGAGACATTTTACATAGCACTTGGTTTATTAATGGCTCTTACAGGAAATGTGATGTTAGAATATGGCAATGAGATAGCTTTAAAAGGAGACTCAACAATTCAAAATTTTCACGAAAGTGGAAGAGTTGCGATGAAATTCAAAGAAGATTGGTCAGATCTAGAGAAACAAACCTTCAATTATTGTAAAAATCTCATTAAATTAAGAAGAGTTCACCCCTCTCTTTCATCAGGGAGTTATGAACTTATAACTTCGGAAGAAAATTTACTAATTTTTAAAAAGAAAGCAGCATATGACGAGATAAAGGTAGTCATTTATATCGGAGAACAAGAGTATCATTTGGATAAAGAATATTTAGATCTAATTAGAAATACAAAAGTTTTGAAATTAAAAAAAGGCATTTATTACCTTCAATGAATTTAAAGTATATTTTTCAGCTCTATAAGCTTGGATATAGCGAGAACATCCTTTTCTTGGATTTGAAGAGATTCCTCATGATTTTTAAACCAGATGGCATCAATTCCACATTTTATTGCCGGTAGGATGTCATTTTCAAGATCATCACCAACGTAAATAATTTCATCTTTAGACTTTTTAGACATTAAAATGGCATAATTAAAAATCCTTTCATCGGGTTTCGGAAAACCGACATCTTCTGAACTAACTAAAATACTAAAATAGTCATATATTCCCGAACTTTTCATTTTAACAATTTGAGTTTCTCTAAAGCCGTTTGTCAAAATTCCCAATTCATATTTATCTTTTAAATACTCCAAAATTTCCACTGTCCCTTCGACGAGGAGTTTTTGATTCGATAAAATATTTAGGTAAGTATTATTCATCTCTTCTATCAAATCTTCCCTATGCTTTATCTTTAAAGCATTCAAAGAAATTTCAAAACGAAGAAGTTTTAATTCATGTTGACCTATTTCTTTTTTCCTATACATTTCCCATAACTTTTTATTGATCTTTTGGTAGGATTCTACAAACTTGTCCAAAGACGTTTCACGAAAAACGTGACCGTACTTTTGATAGACCAACTTCAATGCTTCTTGTGAATTACTTTCAAAATCCCAAAGGGTATGATCTAAATCAAAGTAGATCATCTTTACTTGGTTTTTCAAATATTTCACCTCTATTCTTCAACTAGATAAAATTACTGAAAAAAATCTCTTTTTTAATTATAACATTAAACCTTTTTTATTCAAAACTTATGAAATAACCATTATTTAATCTTTCTTTATTAAAAAGCTGACAAAGTTAATTCTATTTTTACTTTTTTTTGTTAGAATAATTTTGAATCGTAATTAGTGAAAGAACTAACAATTAAAATTTTAGTGTTTAAAAATATTTTATATTTTTTCATACTTCATGAACTATTTCACAAAGGGGGTGAAGCCTAAATATTAAACTAATGTTCTAGTAAAACTATTCTTTTAGAAATTTCAATCTTTTGTTTTAAAAATGCCTTTAGACAGGAGGAAAAAGTATGACTAAAACAGTAGAGAAAGTCCTTGGTTTGTTAACTTTTGCACTGATTCTCATCCTCGGAAACACACTTTTGGCAACAGATATGCTTTTTTTTAGACTTTTGATTGGAGTAGGTTTTGGATACACCTTAGCGAGAGCTTATACCGGATTTGCTGGAAGTGTCAATAGAGCTTATAGAACAGGATCTACTCAACTCATGCGTGCTATGATATTTATGTTTTTTATAACCTCTGTGATGATCATGGGATTTTTGTTTAATTCAGACCCCACTAATTACAGCCTTTGGATAAACCCAATTAATTTAGGTTTACTGTTGGGAGCTTTCCTCTTTGGTTTTGGTATGTCCCTTTCTGTTTGTTGTGCTACAGGTGTACTTACCGACTTAACTATGGGATTTACAAGAGCTTTGATAACTTTGATATTTTTTGGAATAGGTGTTTTTCTGGGATTTCCTATTCAAAGAACCGCTGGATGGGTTACCAATTCATGGATTACATCTCCAACTGGAGCTGAGTTTAGTGGAGGAGTTTTTTTGCCAGATTTATTCAAATGGGACGGTTTTCAAGGTTATTTAGGGGCTATCTTATTGTTGGGATTATTTTCCTCAATAGTGATTTTTGCTTCTTACCAATACGAAAAAAAGAGAAGGAAAGAAAATACATATTTTGGAGTTCCCTCAGAAAAAGAACAAGAAAGCAGAAAGAAATTAGATCTTTTTAATTTCAAGCTTTTTAGTCAAGAAACTTATGATCATATATTTGTGAAACCTTGGACTTTAACTGAAGGGGCAGTAGTATTAAGTATACTTTTTGTTCTATTGTTTGGAGTTACAAAGGCAGGTTGGGGAGCTTCTACTCCACACGGGGTTTTTATAGGCAAAATACTTATGGTTTTTGGTGTTTCAGGGGAAACTATTGCTGAGTTTACAAAAATGCCTGTTTCTACCTTTACTACGCCTTTTTTTCAAAATGCATCGTTAGTTCAAAACTTCGGAATAGTAGTAGGAGCACTTGCTTATCTTCTATCAGCTGGTAAATTTGTTGAATCATTTAAATCAGAGCTGCGTGTAACTGGAAAAGAAGCCTTTTTATACGCTTTGGGTGGTATTTTGATGGGATTCGGAACCCGTTTTGCCAATGGTTGTAATGTTGGAGCACTATACAGTCCTATAGTCGAATTTTCATTATCAGGTTGGATATTTTTAGCTTTCATGGTTTTAGGTGCTGTGGTTAGCAATAAGATATTTTATAAGATCCCATCAAAAACTGAGTTTAAAGTAGATAAGAATTAACACAATAGTTGTGAACTATAAAAAAAGATGAATTTCATTGATGCAATGCGATTCAGACTTTTTTTGGTCAACTAAAGGAGGCCTTTAAAATGGGTAAACGAATACTTATAGTTGGAGGAGTTGCTGGAGGTGCCTCAGTAGCAGCAAGAGCAAGAAGGCTTGATGAATCTGCTGAAATAATAATGTTTGAAAGAGGGCCCCATGTTTCTTTCTCCAATTGTGCCTTACCATTTCATTTAAGTGGTATGGTTGAAAATAGTGATGATTTAGTTTTGATGACACCAGAACAATTTAAAAAACAGTATAACATTGAAGCAAGGGTTAACAGTGAAGTTATAAAAATTATAAGGGACCAAAAGAAAGTCATTGTTAGAAATACAAAAACGGGAGAAGAATACGAAGAGCATTATGACAAATTGGTTCTTTCTCCAGGGGCCAAACCTGTTCTTCCAAAAAGTATCGAAGGAATAGACAGAGCAAATGTATTTACAGTCAGAAACGTGGTAGATATAGTTAAAATTAAAGACTACATAGAAAAAAATAACATAAAAGATGTTGCGGTAGTTGGAGGAGGTTATATTGGAGTCGAAGTTGCAGAAAACCTTAAATTAGCGGGTTATAACGTTAATTTGATAGAAGCTCTAGATCAAGTAATGCAAACGTTTGACTACGATATGGTTCAGATCTTACATAAAGAGTTATACGATAACGGTGTAAACCTTATTTTAAGTGATTCTGTAACTAAAATCTTTGATGATTATGTAGAACTAAAATCCGGTAAAAAAGTAAATGCTAGAGCTGTTATAATGGCTGTAGGAGTATGCCCTGAAACCTCTTTGGCAAAGGATGCTGGTTTGGAAATAGGTGAAACAGGTGGTATTAAAGTAGATCATAACTACAGAACAAGCGATGATGATATCTATGCTGTTGGAGACGCCATAGAAACCTATTCTGCTTTACTATGCAAACCTTGCAGACTACCTCTTGCTGGTCCTGCCCAACGACAAGCAAGGGCTGCAGCAGATCATATTTACAATATACCTCATATAAATAAAGGCGTTATTGGGTCATCAGTTGTGAAAGTTTTCAATTTAAACGCAGCTGCCACGGGCCTAAATGAAAAGCAAGCTAAAGCTAATAACATTCCTTACGACTTTGTTTATATCATTCCTCAGGATAAAGTCGGCTTAATGCCGAATAGTTATCAGCTACATTTAAAATTGATATACGAAGTTCCTACGGGAAGAATACTTGGAGCACAAGCAATTAGCGAAGGTGATGCCCCTAAACGTATTGATGTGATAGCTACACTAATTCGTATGAATGGAACATTAGAAGACTTAAAAGAGTTAGAACTATGTTATGCGCCTCTGTTTTCCACTGCTAAAGATCCAGTTAATCATGCTGCGTTAGTTGGTTTAAATCTATTGCATGGTAGATTCAGACAAGTCCCTGTGACTAAAGTTAGGGAACTTGTCGAAAATGGCGCTTTCATCATTGATTGTCGTGAAAGAGATGAATACGAAAAAGGTCATCTAAAAACCGCTGTTAACATACCGTTGAGTGAACTTAGGGAAAGACTGAATGAAATACCTAAAGATCGTCCAGTCTATATTCATTGCCGTTCTTCTCAGAGAAGTTATAATGCGATTATAGCTCTTCAAGGAAGAGGGTACAAAAATGTCTTTAATATTTCCGGTTCATTCTTAGGTACCTGTTATTATGAATATTATTTAGACCAAATCACTGGTAGAGAAAAGATAGTTACCGCTTATAATTTTGATTGATTTATGTTTAGACTAAAATTGTGATACAATTCATAGGCCATCAAGAAAATTGATGGCCTTTCATTTAAAATCTTTGTAAAAAGAGAAGGAATTGTTTGCATGAATAATAATGAATCAAACAAAAAAAACAATCATATTTTATTAACAGTATTCACTTGGTTAACGATATTTTTAGCCTGGTATATTGTTACAAAACTAGAAATATTTACTCCAACTCTGCTACCCTCACCTCAAAGAGTCTGGTCCGCTTTTTTAAATTTGATCAGAGATGGATACAACAATATTCCATTATGGGTGCATATAGGAACAAGTTTCAAAAGGTTATTCGTTTCCATAGCTTTTGCTATAATATTTGCTTTACCTATAGGACTTTTAAGTGGTTATTTTAAAAGAGTGGAAGCGATAATAGATTCTATCGTAGAATTTTATAGGCCTTTACCTCCTTTGGCTTATTACACGATTCTTATCTTATGGTTTGGTATAGGAGACTTATCAAAAGAAGTTTTACTTTTTTTAGCCGCCTTTGCTCCCATATACATAGCTTGCGTTTCCGCTGTGAAAGGAATAAACCAAGATTATATATTGAGTGCAAGATCCTTGGGAGCAGATCAAACGAATGTGTTTTTTAAAATTGTTTTACCTGCATGTCTACCAGAAATATTTACCGGTATCAGAACTTCTTTCGGTGTGGCATACACAACTCTTGTTTCTTCTGAAATGGTTGCAGCTACCTCTGGTATTGGTTGGATGGTAATTGATGCCTCTAACTATTTAAAAAGCGATGTCATATTCGTTGGCATTTTTATAATGGGAATCAGTGGTGTTTTAATAGATTATGGATTACGATCTTTAGAAAGAAAATTAATTTTCTGGAAAGGTAAGGTTTAAAAACTGGTTTCTCCTTAGAGGAGGTGTTATGGCATATATGAAAAGTAGATTAATGAAATCTTTACTATTTTTGGTTTTAATTACATTGATAACTCTTATTTTTACAAGTTGTAATAAGGGTCAGCAAGACTTACCCGAAGAGATCAATATTGGGATTTTAAGAGTCCCGAATGACGAAACCATTGCCATTGAACAAGGGCTGTTTGATAAATACTTTACTGATAAGGGCATCAAATGTAATTTTATAGTTTTTGATTCTGGAGTAGAAGCCAATCAAGCTTTCGCCTCAGGAAGTATAGATTTTGCTACCATGGGGAACATAAATTCTATCATTGCTTTCGTTAGAGACCTTGATGTAGAGTTAATTTGGATACACGAAGTCTTGGGTGATATAGAGGCCCTGGTCGTTAGAGAGAACGATGAAATAAACAGTATAAACGATCTTATTGGTAAAAAGATAGCAACTCCTTTTGCTTCCACTAGTCATTATATTTTACTGAATATTCTCAAAGAGGCAGGAATAGAAGATAAAGTTCAACTGCTAGACATGAAAACAACCGAGATAGTTGCTGCCTGGTCAAGAGGAGATATAGATGCTGCTTATACTTGGCAACCTTCTTTAGGTGAACTTATAGCAAATGGTGGAAGAGTTTTGATTTCCAGTGAGGATATGTTAGAACAAGGCTATATTACAGCAAATGTGGCTTTAGTTAGCAAAAAGTTTTCAGAAAAGTACCCTGATTTAGTTGTATCTTTTATAGACTGTTTGGCTGAAGCAAACGACATATATTTAAATGATCCAGAACGTGCTGCTGAAATAGTTTCGAAAAATTTAGGAATATCTCCTGAAACTGCTTTAACCCAAATGCAAGGCTCAATTTGGCTTACAAGAGAAGAGATGATCAGTTCTATGTATATGGGAACAAGTGAAAAACCTGGTAATTTTGTAAGAGTCATGAAAGATACGTCAGATTTTTTAAAAACTCAGGGCTATATCGAAAGTTCGCCAAGTTTAGAAGAATTTATTGAATATATTAACCCTTATTACATTGAAAAATCCTTGGAAAAGGATGATGAAATATAGACAATCTTTATAAAGAAACTTTGATAAAAATTGAAAATTTGAGTGTCAATTACGAAACAAAAACCGGTGTGATAGAAGCTTTAAAAGACGTTAATTTAGAATTGAAAAAAAGCGAGTTTCTTTGTATTTTAGGACCCTCCGGTTGCGGAAAAAGTACATTGTTAAGAGTAATAGCAGGTTTCATCCCATTAACATCAGGGAAATGTTTGATGCATGAAAACCCCATAGAAGGGCCAGACTGGCATAGAGGAGTTGTATTTCAATCTCCTACTCTATATCCATGGTTAACTGTTAAAGGAAACATCGAGTTTGGGCCAAAAAGCAGGGGTGTCGCAAAAGACAAAATCGAAGAAATTTCAAAATTTTTTATTCAAGAAGTTGATCTTACCGGTTTTGAAGAAAAATATCCCTTCGAGCTTTCCGGAGGTATGAAACAGCGAGTAGCTCTTGCAAGAGTTTTAGCAAATTATCCTGAAGTTATCTTAATGGATGAACCTTTCGGATCCTTAGACGCATTTACTAGGAGCAATATGCAAAATTTGATTAGAAATATTTGGCAAGAAAATAATTGTAGTATATTTTTTATAACTCATGATGTAGACGAAGCTTTAATGCTAGGTACGAAAGTTTTAGTGATGTCTCCCAGACCTGGAAAAATAATCAAGGAATTTAACTTGGATTTTACCAACAAGTTGCTAACTCAAAAAGCAAAAGAGATACTTCATACAGAAGAATATTTTAATACAAAAAGCGAAATTTTAGATTTAATAAACTCTCAAAGTGAAATATAAAAAGATTATTCTTTTTTTGCTCTTAAGTTCTTTGCCTCATGTAAGTATACAAAATTTTGGGTGCTGCTTTCACAAATAATCAGCACCCTTATTATTTTTTCTCGAGAATCGTTAAAGGAAGCTTCTTCTAAACTCATAAAAGGGACGTTATTCAGATCTAATTTCTCACGTAAAATGGTAGCAGGATTGAGACTTTTGATGTCAGGAGTTACAGAGAATATCACTGATATTATACGTGATATATCGTTTTTATTCATTATCTCATTCCATAGCTCTATAACATTTTCAGTTAATTCTATTGGATGATCTTCGTTTAAAGAAGTCGCTCCTCTTATTCCCACTATTTTATATTCAGGCTCCATATTATCATATCCCCATTTATTATCACCAAAACACTTAATTATTTAGTTTTTTGTTCCAAACCCAATTCTCGTTTAACGAATACATGTTTATAAAACTCTAATTCATCACCTTTAGTGAAATCTTCGAAATTTTCAAATTGAATTCCACATTCTTTAGGTGCTTCAATAGATTTAACTTCATCTTTATAATGTTTCAAACTCTTAATTTTTACATCGGCAATCAAACCGCCATTCCTGTAAATTCTAACTCCGCCATCTCTTTGAACGTACCCTTCATTTACTTGAACACCAGCAATTTTCCCTACACCTTTTATCTTGAACTCTTCCTTAATTACACCATTTCCCGTGAGTTCTTCCTTTTGAATGGGTTCTAACATACCTTCTAAAGCTTTTTTGATATCATCAATCAAATCAAATATAATATTGTACCTTCTGACTTCTATTCCCTCAGCTTCTGCCATCTTTAATGCCTTTGAATCAGCTTTTACTCTAAAACCCAGAACAATCGCATCTGAAGCGGAAGCTAACATTATATCACTTGTGCTTACCGGTCCTATCCCCGCATGTATAATTTCAATATCTATTTCCGGATTTTCGAATTTCTGTATAGCGTTTCTTAAAGCCTCTATTTCTCCATAAGTACTGGCTTTTAATAAAATATTTAATTTCTTTTTTTCTTCCTCTTCCATTTTTTGCATAATATCTTCAAGCTTCACGTGTCTTTTAGCTGGACCTTTACTTTTTTCTTCTTCTTTTTCTTTTACTTTTTCTGCTAGCGTTCTGGCTTCTTCTTTTGAATCAATAACGTATAAAATAGAATGTGTGTTTGGAACATCATTAAACCCCAAAACTTGGACAGGAGTGGAAGGAACGGCTTTTATTAAACTTTCTCCTTTGTCATTTATCAATCTTCTGACTCTGCCATAAGTAGAACCTGAGATAAAATCATCCCCAACTTTCAATATTCCATCTTTAACTATAACCGTTCCCAAAGGACCCATAGCTTTGTCAACTCGACTTTCTATGATTACTGCTCTAGCTTTTCCATCGGGGATGCACCTTATCTCCTGCATTTCAGATACTAAGAGAATCATTTCCAACAATTCATCGATTCCTTCGCCTGTTTTTGCAGAAACAAGAACTGTTATTGTATCTCCTCCCCAATCTTCTGGAATAAGATTGAGTTTAGATACCATCTGTTGTTTTGTTAATTCAACATTGGCATTAGGTTTATCAATTTTATTTATAGCCACTATTATAGGAACGTTGGCACTTTTTGCATGATTATAAGCTTCTATTGTTTGAGGCATTACACCATCATCTGCCGCAATGATAAGAACAACTATATCAGTTACTTGAGCTCCTCTGGCTCTCATTTCTGTAAATGCTTCGTGGCCAGGGGTATCAATAAAAGTAATCCTTTGGCCGTTGTACTCTATCTGGTAAGCACCTATAGATTGAGTAATACCGCCTTCTTCTTTATCAGCGACGTGGGTATTTCTAATTTTGTCTAACAAGGTTGTTTTCCCATGATCAACGTGTCCCATAATAGTGACAACCGGAGGGCGTGGAGCCAATTTGTCTTTCTCTTTTTCATAAATATCGTTCCATTTTTTAGCAAGGATAGCTTCTATATCTTGTTCTTTTCCTTCTTCTGTTTCCTTTTTTTCAATTTCGAAATTCAATATAACGTTATAATTCATAGCAATATTTTCTGCCATGGTTATATCTAGTTTCTGACCTGGCCTTAATACAACGCCTTTCATAAACATGTCTTTTATAATATCATTTTGTTCCAATCCAATTTGTTTTGCTAAAATATCAAGGCTTAAATCGTGGGAAGTTATAGTAACCTCTCTTAAAAACTTTTCTTCAACAGGTTCTTCTTTTGATTTTTCCTTGACTTTCACTTGTTCTGAAGATTTGCCTTTCTCTTTCGAAGGTTCTTTTTGCTTTTTTACTTCCTTTTTAGTTTGCCTTTCTTCCTCAATAAGATCCATGATAACTTGCACAGTTTCTTCTTCTATAGTGCTCATATGACTTTTGACAGAAATATTTAATTCCTTTTCTAAAAATTCCATTAATTCTTTAGAGTTCATTCCCAACTCCTTTGCAACTTCATATATTCGGGTCTTCGACACCTATAAACCACCTCCACTATTGGAACATTTTCAATATTCCTTCGACGATATTTTCATCTGTAATTCCTATGACACTTATATTTTGTTTACCAAGAGCCTTAGCTAATGTTGACTTTGAGCAATATAATTCTATATAAGGTACATCAAAAATTTGACAATGTTTTATTACGTCTAGTTTCACTCTTGAACCAACATCCTTTGGAATAAGTATTAATTTCTTTTTTTGAAATGAGCGTATATAATTCCTCAATCCTTGCTTACCATAAACAATCTTCTTCGCTTTAGCAGCAAAACCCATATAACTCAAAATCTTTTGTTCATTTAAGGAATTCCCATTCCCCATGCTTTATTCAAAATCCCCTTTTTCGTGATTCCTTGATTTCTTTTTTATTATAACATTTTATTGCTGTCATTCAAAATATTTTTTCATTACATTTTAAGAAAACACAAAATAAAAAGGATAAAAAATATCCGTATTTGTACTTTAAAAAGTATGGTAAAATAAAAATAAGAAAACTTTCACAATTTTTAGAGGAGGGATACTTGTGACAAAGTTAGTAAGAAAGAACTATCTCATGGCTCCAGGACCAACCCCTGTTCCAATTGATCTTTTATTGGAAGGTGCAAAGGATACCATCCATCATAGAACCCCACAATATTTAGAAATTCAAAGCACAGCCCTAGAAAATCTTAAATATCTCTTTCAAACAAAGAATAATGTATACACCTTAGCTGCTTCTGGAACAGGAGTAATGGAAGCTGCAGTTGCCAACCTTATTTCACCAGGTGATACGGCTATTGCTGTAAATGGAGGTAAATTTGGGGAAAGATGGTGCGAATTGTGTAAAGCTTACGATGCAAATTTAGTTGAAATCGATATCGAATGGGGAAAATATGTTCGAGTAGAACAAATAAAAAAAGAACTAGAAGAGCATCCAGAAACAAAAGCTGTTTTCACCACCATAAGCGAAACCTCTACAGGTGTTGTACATCCTATCAAAGAAATAGCCGAGATTGTAAAAGAAACCAATGCAGTTTTAGTTGTTGATGCTATTTCTGGAATGCTGGCTGAACCTTTAAAAATGGATGAGTGGAACATTGATGTTGTAGTAACTGGAGTTCAAAAGGGATTTATGATGCCTCCAGGAATAGCAATGATAGCGTTAAGTGACAAAGCAATGAAAGTTGTAGAAAATTCTAACAACCGTAGATATTACTTTGATTTAAGAGCATATAAAAAAAGTTTTCCGGATTCTCCATATACTCCTCCTGTTAACCTTGTTTATCAGTTAGCAAAGGCAACCCAGACGCTAAAAGAGGAAACAATTGAAAGCGTTTGGGAAAGACACAGAATCTTGGCAGAAGCAACAAGGGCTGCTATTAAAGCGATGAACTTAGAACTTTTTGCAGAAAGACCTGGAAATGTATTAACAGCAATAAAGGTACCTCAGAATATTAATGGTGAAGGTATAGTTAAATTCTTGAGAGATGAATGGGGAGTTACCTTTGCAGGAGGACAGTCCCAGCTAAAAGGAAAAATAATAAGAATTGCTCATCTTGGTTACATGTCAAAATTTGATGTCATCGTTGCGGTAAGTGCCTTAGAAATGGCTTTTAACAAATTTGGTTTCGAAGTTGAACTTGGAAAAGGTGTAAAAGCTGCCGAAGAAGTTTTCATGAAAGAGGGGGTTTAAATAACTATGAAAATTCATATAAACGACCCTTTGGATGAAAATGCCTTAAAAAAATTACAAAATGAATTACCTGATGTTGAAATCACTTCGGAACACCTCGAAAAAGATGTTCTCAAAGATAAAATTAAAGAAATTGACGTATTAATTGTAAGAAGTGCAACTAAGGTAACAAAAGAAATATTAGAACACGCAGATAAATTAAAGATTGTAGCAAGAGCGGGCATGGGATTAGATAATATAGATGTCGATACTGCTAAATTGAAAGGAATAACCGTCTTAAATACGCCGGGCCAGAATTCTTTATCCGTTGCAGAATTGGTTATAGGAATGGTTTTAGATATTTATCGGCACATTACAAGAGGGACGATCGGTTTAAAAAATGAACAATGGGAGAAAAAACAACTAGAAGGATTGGAGTTGTCGCAAAAAACCTTTGGCATCATCGGTTTTGGCTATGTAGGAAAAAATTTGGCACAATTACTAAAAGGTTTTCAGACCAATACTCTGGTGTATGATGTTTTTGAGATAAGTGAAGAAGAGCAAAAGAATTATAATGTTAGACAGGTAACTTTGGAGGAGTTACTCCAAAATTCTGACATTATTTCTTTACATATTCCAAAAAACGAAAAAACTTACCATTTTATAAGTGAACCCCAAATCAAAATGATGAAAGATGGTGCAGTAATAATTAATGCTGCAAGGGGGGGCGTCCTCGACGAGAATGCTGTGCTTAAATATTTGAAAAATGGCAAGCTCCTTGGAGTAGGATTGGATGTTTTCGAAGAAGAACCTCCAAAGGGTGATCTATACAAGGAACTTTTTGCTTTACAAAACGTTGTCGTAACACCCCATATAGGTGCTTCTACAAAAGAAGCGCAAGAACGAGTGGGAATAAATATAATAGACAGAGTAGTAGAAGAAGTTAAAAAACTGAACTGACGAAATGAAGTTATATTTTCTTAAATCAATTTTTAAATTTAATTGAGTAGATATATGGTATAATCAGATGGCTTTAATTAGCATATGTAACAGATAGCAAAGATTTTAAAAACTATTTGGAGGTGTAGCTATGAAGATAGTTATTGACAAAGAAGCTTGTATAGGAGACGCTATATGTGAAAGTTTATGCCCAGACGTATTCCAAATGGGAGATGACGGAAAGGCCGAAGTCATTGATGAACAAAGTGACGCACCATGCGTGCAAGATGCTATCGATGCCTGCCCAACTGAAGCTATAAGTATCGAAGAATAATACGGTAACAAAAATAGTTTTTAAATTAATCGGGGATTTCTCCCCGATTTTTTTATTTTTAATCAATTTGTAGTATAATCTGTTTAGCCCTTAGAATATTATAACTTTTTTAATTTTTAAAAAATGGGCAAAGTTTTCTAGTGGAGGGGTAGAGATGGAAAATGCAAAGGTGTTTGTTATTACCTCTGGAAAAGGGGGAGTTGGTAAAACTACCATCACAGCTAATTTAGGGGCCACCTTAGCAAAAAAAGGTTACAATGTTTGCCTTATAGATGCAGATATTGGATTGAAAAATCTGGATTTGATTTTGGGGTTGGAAAACAGAATAGTTTACACTATAATGGATGTTGTAAGTGGTAACAAAACTGTTATGGAAGCACTCGTAAAACACAAACAATTAAAAAATCTCTCTCTACTGGCTTCTTCTCAAATTGCCAACAAAGATTTAATGTCCCCTCAAGATATGAGCGATATAGTTTCTAAACTCTCTAAACATTTTCATTACATTATTATAGATTCCCCAGCAGGAATAGAAAGAGGATTCCAAAACGCTGTTTCATCTGCACAACACGCTATCGTTGTTACTACACCAGACCTGACTGCCATAAGCGACGCAGATAGAGTCATAGGGTTGCTTGAAAATCAAGGTTATACCGACGATCGCATATCACTAATTGTGAATCGATTAAAATTGAGACTTGTTAAAAGAAACGAAATGCTTTCCGCTGATGATATCAAAGAAGCGCTAGCATTGAATTTAATCGGAATAATACCTGATAGTGAGGAAATTTTACTTTCTTCCAACGAAGGAACTCCAATATCAACAAACCAAGAAGCTAAACTTTATTCGGTTTTCAATAATATAAGCGATAGAATCTTAGGAAAAGATATACCGTTAGAAAAAGATTTGATAGATGTCGACCACGCCCCTCAAGGATTTATAGAATTCATCAAAAGAATATTCAGAAGAGGGTGAAAGTAAATGTGGCCTTTCAAAAGTAAAAAGACTAAAACTCGGGAAACCGCAATAAAAAGAATGAATTCTTTCTTAAGTACCTCAGACCGAAAAAATGGAGGAAAGAGCCAAATTAGATTTGAAAATGTCAAACAAGAAGATTTAGATTTCGTAATAAACTATATTAAAGATTATGCTGTTAAACATCTGTCAGTAAAAAAAGAAGATGTCAAAGTACATGTCTCCAAAGAAGGCAACTCTATCACTATTGTTGCTAATATATTTTACCAGTAATAAATAAGGAGTTGAGAATTATGATATATACCTACTCTTTAAAAACCCATAATAGAGAAGAAATGATCGACATAACCAGCTATATTCAACAGAGTGTCGAAAATTCAAAAATAGAAGAAGGCATTTTGATAGTATATGTCCCCCATACAACTGCCGCCGTAACAATCAACGAAAATGCAGATCCATCTGTAAGAAAAGACATCACAGATTTTCTAAGAAATAAAATCCCTAAAAGTACGGAATATTCTCATCTTGAAGGCAATGCTGACTCGCATATAAAATCAACGCTCGTTGGACCAACATTGTCTTTAATTATTGAAAATGGAAAGCTTTTATTGGGGACATGGCAAGGAATTTATTTCTGTGAGTTCGATGGTCCAAGAAACAGAAATTTTATAGTAAAAATCATCGAAGGTTAAAGTTTAAAGTTAATAATCTTTTATTACAACAAAAATTGACTGGAAATATTCCGGTCAATTTTTTTTAATTTACGTCATTTGCAAAGCAAATGAGGGTTTGAACGTTGTTTCAAAAGCATTACGAAAAAAGATTTTGCACAAATCGGCAAAATAGTTGCATTGTGAACTACTTATCTCTAAAGAGGTAAGCTTCCTAATTCAGCGACCGTTGCGAAACATCCTAGAATGAATCTAAGGGTGCTCGACTTACACAGTCTCCAAAGGCTTTACTTTCCCCAGTCCCTGGGGTAGAGTCAGTTTATACAGTGACTAGCTGTTTCCTTATCTGCCGTAAGGCAGTGTTGCAAATGCCTGTTTTAATCCAAACTGCCTAATGTTAACGGCAGCATTTATATCTCTATCATGTTTAGTTCCACATTCAGGACATACCCATTCTCTATCAGAAAGTTTTAAACCTGCGTTCTTATACCCACATACACTACAAGTTTTAGACGAAGGTTCGAACGTTCCTATCTCGATTACTTTCTTACCTAGTCTTTCTGCTTTGTATTTTAGGAACGTCTTGAATTTGTACCATCCTAAATCTGAGATACTTTTAGCTAAGTGATGATTCTTTAACATGCCTCTTATGTTGAGAGTTTCTACAACAAAGACATCAGCTTGGTTCTCACTGATTTCTTTTGTTAGTTTATGTAGAAAATCCTCTCGTGTATTTTTTATTTTCTCATGTATTCTAGCAACTTCTAATTTTGCTTTGTCCCAATTCTTTGACCTTTGTTCTTTGCTTGAAAACTTTTTATATGCATGTTTTAGTTTTCTTTCGTATTTAGACAAAACTTTAGGAGCTTGATACTTTGTTCCATCGGATAGTACCACACAATCTTTCAATCCCATATCCATACCGATTGAGTTCTCATAGTCTATATCTCTTTCAGGGTAAGAACCTTCTACTTGGAATGTTATAGAGACAAAGTACTTACCTGTTGGAGTTTTAATGAAAGTACAATTTTTTATCTTTGCATTTGGATCTATTTTCCGATGGACTCTTACTTTGATACCTTCTTTAAACTTTGGCACGAATAGAATTCCATATTTATCGTTATTCTCATTTTCATATAACTGTATATGTTGAGGAACTCTAAAAGATTGTCTACTTGATTTTTTCTTAAATTTGGGGTATTTACTTTGTTTCTTGAAGAAACGTTTGAATCCAGTTTCTAAGTTCTTTATGGACTGTTGTAATGATTGAGAGTTGACATCATTCAACCATCGATACTTCTCTGTCTTTTTAAGAACCGTAAGCACTTTAGCCCACATATAATAATTAGTATACGTTTTAGTATTCTTATATGCCTTGTTAGCAAACTCTAAGAATAGGTTGTAAACAAATCGAGTATGTCCAAAATGTTGGCTAAATTTCTCAATTTGTTCGTTAGTTGGATATATACGAAACTTGTATGTTTTAAGCATATTCAATCACCTTAATTCGATAATTGTATGATATAATACAATTGTATCACATATACATATAATTAACAACATTTTTTGATTCAAATTCGTTTTGTGTTTGAAGCTAGCTATCATCTCTCCAATAAATTGGAGAGTGTTCTCGTTGGATTTTCACAAAATAGTAGAAAAGGGGATAGCCCTAGTTCCTGAAGGTAGACGTATTTTCCCTAATCTCACTGTTTTAGAAAACCTCCGATTAGGTTCGTATTCTCGCAAAGACTCTGAAAAAATAAACGAAGATTTCGATTGGGTACTTACACTTTTCCCGCGATTAAAGGAAAGACTTAAGCAACTTGGGGGTACACTCTCTGGAGGGGAACAACAAATGTTGGCGGTTGCAAGGGGGTTAATGTCAAGGCCAAAGGTTCTAATGCTCGACGAACCATCTCTGGGACTAGCTCCAATTCTAGTCAAAGAGGTTTTAGGAACTATAGAAAAAATAAGCCAACAGGGAGTAACTATATTGCTTATAGAGCAAAATGCTGTTGGTGCGTTAAAAATCGCTAATTATGGTTACGTCTTAGAAACTGGAAAAATTGTTCTTGAAGGTCCGGCAGAAGATCTCTTAGAAAACGATGAAGTTAGGAAAACTTATCTAGGAGTAACGGCTTAAAACCTTGAAACTATTTCATACTTTTCAAGATTTCGAAGAAAGATATCAACAGTACAAGGATTTTCAAGATTTCCAAGATTTCCAAAGATACCAAAACTACCAAAGATTCAACCAGCAAAGATACCAAGATTGTCCTTATTACGACGACTAATTTAAACCAAATACTTTAAAAAGAGGCCTAAAGGCCTCTTTTTTAGTGCGTATAGATAAAATCTAAGTGGTAAAAGTTCTTCGTGAGTAGAGGTAGCGGCAATCAGTAGTTGAAAGCAAAGAGTGTTCATTGGTGGTGTAGGAGAACGGTAGATAAATCAATTATCTACCTTCTGCCCAGTTTTTACATGCCATTTACCTCACAAATGAGAATATGGAAAGTACTTCTAAAACATTATAAATAAAACGTTTTGCACAAGACTGCAAAAAAAGTTGCATTATAATTTTATTTGTTGTATAATTAAGAAAATTACTATTTGATTTCTTTTCTGTTAGATTATTAATATATTCTTATGAAATTCTGTTCACATAAGATAAAGACTATGAAAATTTTTTCTACACTTTATTAAGCAAAATAACATCCACACATATTATATGAGGAGGGGAAAAACATGAAAAAAACCTTTGTTTTTGTGTTTTTGGTAGTTATTATGACTTTCACACTCTTTGGTCAAGAAGTCATCAAAATTGGTATGAACTTCGAACTAACAGGACCTGTTTCTGGGTATGGTCAAATGTCAAGAGACGGTGTAATGTTAGCCAACAAGTTGAAACCAACAGTTAACATCGGGGGTAAAGAAATCAAAGTGGAAGTTGTAGCTGTCGATAACAAATCTGACAAAGCAGAATCAGCTAACGCAATAAGAAGGTTGATAGATCACGAAAAGGTAGTTGCAGTTATTGGTCCTGCAACAAGTTCGGCAGCATTAGCTGCAGCTTCAATAGCGGAAGAAAGGCAAATACCAATGGTGGTCAACACCGCCACTAACCCTTTAGTTGCCCAAAACAAAAAGTATGTATTCAGGACCTGTTTTGAGGATACCTTGCAAGGTGCTCTACTTGCAACATTTGCCTGGGAAGAACTTGGAGCTCAAAACGTCGCCATAATGGTAGATGTAGCACAAGATTACGTTGTGGGACTTGCTAATTATTTTGAAAAAGCTTTTGAACAGTTTGGAGGAACGTATTTTACTGAATTTTATACTACTGGTGACCAAGATTTCACCGCTCAACTTACCGACGCCCTTTCAAAAAATCCAGATGCTATTTTTATGCCAGGGTACTACGCTGAAATAGCCTTAATTTCCAAGCAAGCTAGAGATTTAGGTTTCACAGGACCCATGTTTGCTGGAGATGGTGCCGACGCACCAGAATTAATACAAATTGGTGGAGAATACGTAGAAGGCCTTTCTTATACAACTTACTTTCACGAGGATGCAGAATTATCCCCTGCTACTAAACCTTTTGTAGAGGCCTATCAAGAGGAATACAACAGAAGAGCCGACGCATTTGGAGCTTTGGCCTATGATGCTTACATGGTAATAGTTAACGCTATTGAGTCTGCACAGTCCACAGATCCTGTAAAAATTAGAGACGCTTTAGCACAAACTAGAGACTTTCCGGGTGTCGCCGGTACAATTACGTATCCTCAAGGCTCTGGAAACCCTATAAAACCAGCGGTAATAAACATGGTTGAAAACGGACAATTTGTTTTCCGTACCGTTATAAAACCCAGGATGTAATATTTAACTATATTAAAGCCATCTCACAAAATGAGATGGCTATACTTTCTTGGATCCAGAAAGGGGGCTCATAATTGACTATCCAAATGTTCTTTCAACATCTAGCAAATGCCATCTCTCTTGGCAGCATATACGCACTTATTGCCATAGGTTATACTATGGTTTATGGGATACTCAATTTAATAAATTTTGCTCATGGTGACATTTTTACTTTTAGCATGTATTTTGCTTTTTATGCAGTTACTCTCTTTTTATTTCCATGGTGGGCAGCTTTTATTTTTGCGATTGTTTTAACGACTCTACTAGGTGCTACAATCGAACGAGTTGCTTACAGACCATTAAGAAAGGCTAATGCCCCCAAGATCTCAGCATTAATCACAGCTATTGGTGTATCGTTCTTCCTACAAAACTTCGCAATAGTTGTCTTTGGTGGAAGAGCAAAATCATTCAATCCCCAATTAGGAGTTTACCCAACACAATTTGCACAAGTACTAACTTTTGGAGATGTAAGGATACCTTTATTAACCTTCATTATTATAGGTGTTTCTATTCTTGCACTTTTTGTATTGGTTTGGATAGTTTATAGAACAAAAGCCGGCATGGCGATGAGGGCAGTTTCTAAAGATGTTACTGCAGCAAAATTAATGGGCATAAACACCGACAGAACTATTTCTCAAACATTTATGTTGGGGTCCGCCTTAGCAGCTGTGGGAGGTATTCTTTGGGCTATGAAATACCCTCAAATCTATCCTTATACCGGCATGATCCCCGGTTTAAAGGCATTTATAGCTGCAGTTGTCGGAGGAATTGGAAGTATTCCAGGAGCTATGCTTGGAGGTTTTATTTTAGGGGTTGCCGAAATAATGATAGTCGCATTCTTACCCGCTTTGGCAGGATATAGAGACGCTATTGCTTATATTATTTTGATAGTTATTCTTCTAGTAAAACCAAACGGGCTTCTCGGTGTGGAAATAGGGGAGAAGGTGTGAATATGGAAAAAACGCTATCTTTTAAGACTAAATTCTTTTTGACAATTCTTTTTATATTGGCAATCTTTCTATTACTGTTGACAGCTAATAACAAAGCTAGTGATTATTTAATTTTGATATTGAATTTAATGGCAATTAATATAATATTCGCCGTAAGTTTAACCTTTATTAACGGTATTACAGGTATCTTTTCGTTGGGGCATGTTGGATTCATCGCAATTGGGGCATATGTATCGTCCATTTTAACACTTTCTCCTGCTCAAAAAGAAATAAGTTTTCTGATAAAACCTTTAATATACCCCTTAAATGTTATCCAAATCCCTTTCCTACCAGCAATCATAATAGCTGGACTGGTAGCTGCTGCGTTTGGTTACTTAGTTGCTGCCCCATCTCTTCGACTAATTGGTGATTATTTAGCCATCGCAACCCTTGGTTTAGGTGAGGTGGTTAGAATCGTTGCAAATAATACCTGGTCTATCACAAATGGGGCTTTGGGTTTAAAAAGCATCCCACAATATTCTAACCTATGGTGGACTTGGGGATTTGCTTTAATTACCGTAGTCTTCACTTCCAGCTTAATAAAAAGTAGTTATGGAAGAGCTTTGAAGGCAATAAGAGAAGATCCAATTGCTGCTAAATCTATGGGAATTAATGTTTTTTCTCATCAAGTAGTCACTTTTGTAATTGGTTCTTTTTTTGCAGGAGTTGGTGGAGCATTATGGGCTCACTTAATCACTACTATAGATCCAAAATCTTTCATGTTTCAAAAAACCTTTGAAATATTGATAATGGTGGTCATCGGTGGACTTGGGAGTATTAGTGGAGCCATAATCGGAGCTTCACTTTATACAGTAGGATTAGAGTTCCTTAGAGTTCTAGAAGAACCCATATCGATTGGTCCTATCTACATACCAGGTATCCCGGGAATGAGAATGGTGGTTTTATCTCTCATTCTCATAATTATAATGCTATTCTGGAGAAGAGGCATAATGGGAAGAAATGAAATAACATGGGATGGCATCTATAAACTGATAATGAAAGTAAGAAATAAAAATAGATTGAGAGATGATGAATGAATTAGAAAATTTTCAAGGAGGCTTCCAATGACTAACCCAAGCAATAACGAATATATCTTAGAATTTGAGAATGTAACCAAAAGATTTGGAGGTTTAATGGCAGTTAATAACTTCAATGGCTATTTGAAAAATGGCGAATTACTTGGTCTAATAGGTCCCAATGGAGCAGGGAAAACCACTCTTTTCAATTTGATCACTGGTATATACACTCCAGATACTGGAAAAATTTTATTTAAGAAACAAAAAATAAATTCTAAAAAACCTCATGAAATAACTCAGTTGGGAATTGCTAGAACTTTTCAAAATATTCGATTGTTTAAAGATATGACAGTTCTAGAAAATGTTTTAGTCTCTCAGCATTTGAAATTGAAAAGTTGGATTTGGCTTTTTAAAAGTGTTTTAAAAACTCCTGACGTTTTAAAAGTGGAAAAAGAGATGCAAAACGAAGCCTGGGATCTTCTAGAAGAAGTCGGATTGTCTGTTTACGCTAATGACAAGGCAAACTCTCTTCCATATGGATTACAAAGAAAGTTAGAAATCGCAAGAGCACTTGCCACCGGAGCAAACCTACTTCTGTTAGACGAACCAGCAGCAGGAATGAACCCTCATGAAACGAGCGAATTGATGGAATTTATAAAACATATAAGACAGGAGTTTGAGCTATCTATTCTCATTATAGAGCATGACATGAAAGTCATCATGGGAATTTGTGAGCGTATTTATGTCTTGGATTATGGGAAAAAAATCGCTGAAGGAAGTCCACAGGAGATTCAAAAAGATCCTTTGGTAATAAAAGCCTATTTAGGTGAGGAGTTGGCAATATGAACAGTGAAAATTCAAACATAATTCTTAAAATATCTGATATGAACGTTCACTATGGTGGTATCCATGCAGTAAAAGGAATCGATATGGAAATCAAAAAGAATGAAATCACAACGTTGATTGGATCAAATGGAGCGGGAAAAACTACAACCTTGAACGGAATAATGAATGTAGTTAAAAAGAGCGGTGGAAAGGTGTTTTTAGATAATGTTGATATTACAAGCATGGAAACTCATAGAATGGTAGAAAAAGGAGTAGTTCTAGTCCCTGAAGGTAGACGTATATTCCCAAATCTAACGGTTTTAGAAAACCTCCGATTGGGTTCGTATTCTCGCAAAGACTCTGAAAAAATAAGCGAAGATTTCGATTGGGTACTTACACTTTTCCCACGATTAAAGGAAAGACTCAAGCAACTTGGAGGCACACTATCTGGGGGAGAACAACAAATGCTGGCGGTTGCAAGAGGGTTAATGTCAAGACCAAAGGTTCTAATGCTCGATGAACCTTCTCTTGGACTAGCTCCTATTCTAGTTAAAGAGGTTTTAGAAACTATAGAAAAAATATGTGAAGAGGGGGTAACCATACTGCTTGTAGAACAAAATGCCGTTGGTGCATTAAAAATCGCTCATTATGGTTATGTCTTAGAAACCGGCAAAATTGTTCTCGAAGGACCTGCAAAAGATCTCTTAGAAAACGATGAAGTTAGGAAAACTTATCTAGGAGTGACGGTTTAAAACTTTGAAACCACATCACACTTTCTTAAGCTTCTTCTAAGCTTCCATTAAGTGAACATTAAGCATATTGTTTTATTATTCTGATGTATCAAAAATAAAAAACATTACTTAGTGGAGGTGTTGGTATGAAAAAAGTTTTTCTGTCTTTCTTTATAGGTATTCTTTTAGTCGGATCGTTATTTGCACAAGTAGGACCAGCTGGTGGGGCTCCAATGTCCCAGGTACAAAATCAGGATCCTCTCAACCAAATGGTTCAGGATCAAGAAAGATTGCAAGAAAGAATATTCTTTCAAGATGTTTCACCAGTAACCATTACAGGAACTGTCAAAACCATAGTGGATAACGATGTATTTCTAACCTTGAGTGTTGAAGTAGACTCTGAAATCTACTCAGTAAGAGTGCCCAAGAATTTTTTGGATGATGTAAAAGCCGGTGAAAGTATTGAACTAACAGGATACAAGGTAGTAATAAACGACATCAAAAACTTTGTACCTTTAGAGATCAAATATCAAGATAGAACAGTGAATATGCAGAGATATATGGAAAATGTTCGATCTCAAAATTTCGAAGAAAGATACCAAGAAGATTTCCAACAAAACCAAGATTATCAAAGATATAGAGACTACCAAGATTACCAAGATTTCAAAAGATATCAACAGTACAAGAATTATCAAGACTACCAAGATTTTCAAAGATACCAAAACTACCAAAGATTCAATCAACAAAGATATCAAGATTGTCCCTATTACAACGACTAATTCAAAGTAAAAACGATGAAAAGAGGCCTAAAGGCCTCTTTTTTTATACAAAGAAATAATTAACTTTATAATATTTTTCAAAAATTGAAAAAAACTTCAATATTTGGCTTTAATCGTCTATAATCATGAAATTTTTTTCATAATCGTCTATAATCACCTTTTTTAAAAAACGAAAATTATGATTCAATTAATAGTAGAAACATGGTACTTGTGTGGAGCTGCGAGGCGAATGGAACATATAAATTATTTAAGAGGGAGAAAAAAATGAGAATACAAAATCATCCCATACTAAGTTTCAATAGAGATAAACAAATAAAGTTCTATTACAATGGTAAAGAATTGATAGGTTACGAAGGAGAAACCATTGGGGCAGCATTGTACGCAAATGGTGTTTTTAAATTCAGTGAAAGTAAGAAATTACACAGACCAAGAGGAATTTTCTGCGCTATTGGACATTGTTCCTCCTGCTTGATGACAGTTGATGGAGTCCCAAACGTAAGAACGTGCATAACTCCTCTAAAAGATGGAATGAAAGTGGAATCCCAAAATATCGGAGTTGAGATAAATGAGTAAAATTGAAAACCTTGAATTATTGGTTGTAGGTGGAGGTCCTGCAGGACTTTCAGCTGCACTTGCTGCTGCTAATTACGGAATTAAAGTATCTTTAGCAGAAGAAAGAGAATTTTTAGGGGGACAACTAATAAAACAAACCCATAGATTTTTCGGTTCAGAAAAAGAATACGCAGGCACAAGGGGAATAGATATACTGAGAAAGTTGATCGACGAAGTTAACAAAAATAAAAACATAGAAGTGTTATTATCTTCTCGAGTCTTGGGAATCTATGAGGATAACGTTGTAACTATATTAAACGATCATAAAATGAAAAAGTATTATCCTCAAAGTATTATTTTTGCAACGGGGGCATCCGAAAAATTTTTAGCTTTTGAGAATAACGACCTTCCTGGCATTTTTGGTGCTGGGGCAGTTCAGACTTTGATGAATGTTTATGGCGTCATGCCAGCAACAAATGTCTTAATGATTGGTTCGGGAAATATTGGGTTGATAGTTTCTTACCAATTATTACAAGCTGGTGTAAAAGTAGCTGCAATAGTTGAAGCAGCGCCAAAAATAGGTGGATACTCTGTTCATGCATCAAAACTCAGAAGGTTGGGCGTACCGATTTTAACGTCTCATACCATAAAAAAAGCTATCGGAAAAGAAAAAGTTGAAGGAGCGGTAATATGTGAACTCGACAACGATTGGAATGAAGTAAAAGATACAGAACAACTGATCAAATGTGATGCAATCTGTCTATCTGTTGGATTAACCCCATTGGTTGACCTCTTAAAACAAAGGAAAGTAAAAACCACTTATGTCTCAGAACTGGGCGGCTACGTCCCCTTAAGAGACGAAAATATGGAAACCTCAATTAAAAATTTATTTGTTGCAGGGGATGTTTCAGGGATAGAAGAAGCAACAGCAGCAATGATCGAAGGTCAAATAGCCGGTTTATCCGTTGCCAAAAGAATCGGAAAAAACAACAAAAAAGAAATTGAAAAAAGAATAGAAGAAGGTAAAAATGAATTAGAATTGCTAAGATCTGGACCTGTAGGCAAGAAAATTAGGAAAGGTTTATCTAAATTAGGTTTGAATCACGGGAAAAATTATAACGAAAATTTTTCAGAAGAAGCACTCGATATCTCTCACTTGATGAAAACTGGGGTACCTTCGGAAGAAAACTTAAAAAACAAGTTACCATCAGAAGAAAAGGTCTTTGACAAAGGACCTATAGCCATATCAGAGTGCTTTCAAAGATTCCCTTGCGACCCCTGCGTAAAAAGCTGCCCTTTCAACGCCATATCTGAAAATGGTAACATCAACAACATTCCCTACGTTGACTTTGAAAAATGCACCGGATGTGGCATATGTGTTAGCAAATGTCCAGGACTGGCAATGTTTGTAGTTCATAAGAATTTCAGTGAAACAACTTCGGTTGTTATTATGCCTTACGAATTTCTTCCAAGACCCCATAAAGGAGAAATTGTAAAGGTATTTGATAGAGAGGGAAAATACTTATGTGATGGCAAAGTAATAAGAATATTGGATGGAAAATTTCAAGACAAAACAGCCGCAGTGAGTATAGAAATTCCAAAGAGATACTATTTACAAGCCAGGAATTTTAAAGTGGAGGAAGGAAACCATGGATGAAAACAAGGTAATAATTTGTAGATGTGAAGATGTAACTTTAAAAGAAATAAGGGATGCCATAAGAGAAGGATTCACCACCGTTGAAGAAATAAAGAGGGTGACAAGAAGCGGGATGGGACCTTGTCAAGGTAAAACCTGTGGCTTGTTGATCGCAAGGGAAATTTCACAGATGACTGGCAAGCCGATGGAAGAAATAGAATTACAAAACATCAGACCTCCATACGGAGGAATAACCTTTGAAGAAGTAACAAAAGGAACCGTAATGAAGAATGATAAATAAACTCTAATATAATTAGCAGGTGAAAAATATGAAAAATAAAGCAAACGTTGTGATAATAGGAGGAGGAGTTGTAGGCTGTTCCATTGCCTATAACCTTGCCAAAAAAGGGGTTAAAGATGTAGTAGTACTTGAAAAATCCTACCTTTCAAGCGGAGCAACTGGTAGATGTGGTGCGGGAGTTAGGCAACAATGGGGCACCAAACAAAACTGTCTTTTGGCAAGCGAAAGTATGCATATTTTTGAACACTTTGAAGATGTCCTTCAAATAAAAAGATACATAGAATTAAAGCAAAAAGGTTATTTGTTACTAGCATACTCTGACAAAGAATTAGAGCAATTTAAAAAAAATATCGAAGTTCAACACAGTTTAAATATACCTTCTATTCTATTAACTCCTAAAGAAGCTAAAGAGATTGTTCCCGACTTAAACATAGAAAAGTTGGTAGGAGCCGCTTACTGTGCTAAAGATGGGCATGCCAACCCTTTCCAAGTGACTTTGGGTTATGCTGAAGCTGCACAAAGATTAGGTGTGGAAATAAACAAATTTACCGAAGTCAAAGATATAAAAATTAAGAATGACACAGTGCTGGGGGTACAAACAAACAAAGGTTTCATAGAATGTAAGAATGTAGTTGTAGCAGCAGGAGGTTGGACACAAAATATAGCTAAAATGGCTGGAATAGAACTCCCAGTTTACTCCGAAAGACACGAAATATTGGTAACAGAATCTGTTAAAAATATACTCGATCCAATGTTAATGTCCTTCTCTTACAATATTTATTGTCAACAAGAACCTAATGGAAGTTTCATTATGGGCTATGGACCAGATAACGAGCCCTCTACTTACAACATGGAAAGTTCATGGGAATTTCTTGAAACTATGTCAAAAAAGGCAACGTGGCTGCTGCCTCCTCTTAAAAATATTCGCATCATTAGGCAATGGGCTGGCTTATACAACATTTCACCAGATAGACAACCAATAGTATCAAAGATTAATCAGGTAGAAGGTCTCTATGTGGCTTGTGGATTCAGTGGACATGGTTTTATGCTTGCACCAGCCGTTGGGATTCTAATGGCAGATATACTTACAGGAGATAAATTAACTTACGATGTAATTTTAGATTTAGAAAGATTCAACAGGGGAGAAATCATTGAAGAACCCTCTGTGGTATAAAACTTCAAAAGGAGGAATCAACTTTGAACAACTCGATACCTATTTTCGAAATGCCTGAAAACGAGCCAATTTTAAACTATGAGCCAGGAAGTAAAGAAAAGAAAGAATTAAAGGAAAAACTTTCTGAACTCAAAAGTGAGAAAATCGAAATCCCTCTTATAATTGGTGGAAAAGAAGTAAGAACAGGTGATCTTGGAAAATGTGTTATGCCTCATGATCATAGACATGTATTGGCAGAATATCACAAAGCTAGCGAGAAAGAAGTTGCAATGGCAATAGAAAGTTCCTTAGAGGCAAAGAAAATATGGGATAAATTTTCATGGGCTGATAGACTATCCATTTTCAAAAAAGCAGCTGAACTGTTATCAACGAATTGGAGATCAACATTAAATGCAGCAACCATGCTCGGTCAAAGCAAAAATGTTTTTCAAGCAGAAATAGATTCAGCCTGCGAATTGATAGACTTTTTAAGATTCAACTCATACTATGCAACAAAGATATACATGGATCAACCAAAATCTATCAAAGGTGTATGGAATAGATTAGAGTATAGGCCTTTAGAAGGATTCGTTTTCGCAGTTACTCCATTTAATTTCGCTTCTATAGCAGGAAACCTACCCACGGCACCTGCTATCATGGGAAATACGGTTTTGTGGAAACCTGCTTCTTCAGCTGTATATTCTGCATACTTCTTTATGAAATTGCTACAAGAAGCCGGCTTACCCGATGGCGTAATAAATTTCATACCTGGTTCAGGGTCCAAAATTGGAAGTATAGTTTTTAAAGATCCTAACTTTACGGGATTACATTTCACTGGTTCAGCTCCAACATTTCAAAATATGTGGGAAACAATTGGGAAGAACATAAGAAATTACAAAACTTACCCAAGAATAGTAGGGGAAACAGGTGGAAAAGACTTTGTGATTGCACACGAAAGTAGTGAAATAGAAACACTGGCAACAGCGCTAATTAGGGGAGCCTTTGAATATCAAGGTCAAAAATGTTCGGCTGTCTCAAGAGCTTATATACCTAACAACATCTGGCCGAAGGTAAAAGAAAATTTGATCGAAAATTTGAAAGAAATTAAAATCGGCTCTCCAGAAAATTTCACCAACTTTATGAATGCTGTAATTGACAAAGAGGCTTTTGATAAGATAAAAAGTTACATAGATTTTGCAAAGGAAAGTAATGAAGCAGAAATAATCTATGGTGGAAAGTGTGATGATTCTATTGGATATTTCATTGAGCCAACTGTAATATTAACTACTAATCCAAAGTTTAAAACTATGGTAGAAGAAATATTCGGCCCTGTTTTGAGTATTTACGTTTACGATGCAAAAGAATTTGACAGTGTATTGAAATTATGTGATGAAACTTCACCCTATGGTTTGACTGGAGCGATCTTCGCTCAAGATAGAAATGCTATTAAAAAGGCAGAAGAAGTACTCGTTAACGCTGCCGGGAACTTTTACATCAACGATAAACCTACAGGTGCTGTAGTAGCTCAACAACCGTTTGGTGGTTCAAGGGCTTCAGGAACAAACGACAAAGCTGGAAGCGTTATAAACCTTTTAAGATGGGTTTCCACCAGAGCAATTAAAGAAAATTTTGCTCCACCAAAAGATTTCAAATATCCATTCATGAAAGAAGAATGAAGACAGCCTCACGGCAGGTAAAGAAAATGTCCCCACCAGGGGACTTTTTTGTTGGAGCGGATAATGGGATTCGAACCCACGACCCCTTGCTTGGCAAGCAAGTGCTCTACCGCTGAGCTATATCCGCAATATTTGGCTGGTGCGCGAGGTGGGACTTGAACCCACACGGATTATAAATCCACAGGATTCTAAGTCCTGCGCGTCTGCCAGTTCCGCCACTCGCGCTAATAACTATAAAAAAATGGTGACCCGCCTGGGATTCGAACCCAGGACCCTTTGATTAAAAGTCAAATGCTCTACCAGCTGAGCTAGCGGGTCACTTAGTAGTTACATATATCAAAATTCTTTTTTGCAACCGTTGAATATTATAACCGCTCACAACACTTTTGTCAAGTACAAAGTTAAAACAACAAGTAAAATTGAGTTTAATATTGATAGTTTTTTTCATTATTAAAAAATTGTTTAAGTTAATTTGTTAGATACTTCCTGTGAACCTTATTAAATCGATGGAAGCAATTTCTACGTTATTGTCTCTCCAAAACCTAAGCCTCTTCTAAAACGTTTCTAAGCCATTTTTTACTTCTATATCTGAAAAAAAGAATTATTGATTTTATGATCTCTTCCATCATCGTTAAAAAATAAACGGTGGGAAAACTCAAATCTAATATCAGTCCTCCAATTGCAGCTAGAGGAACCCCTATAAGCCATAACGTAGAGGCTTCAACCAAAAAAGAGAATCTTGTGTCTCCTCCGGCTCTTAAAAATCCCACAACGTTCATACCGTTGAAGATCTTTACCGGTAGAAAGCCCATTGAAATAATTATTGTGACTTTTACCATATTTTTTACTTCTTCTGAAACATCGAATATATCAACTACTAAAAATGTAGTTACTATCCCTATAATAGCTGCTATTACACTTATTAACTCCGCCAATTTTAAGGCTTTTTTGGAGGTTTCAAAGGCTTCTTCAAATTTAGATACTCCCAATATATTTCCAATAATTACAGATGCGGCATTTGCTATAGAAAAAGTCACAGAAACCGCAAACCCTTCTATAGTTGACATAACTCTTTGAGCAGCTATGACATCTGTCCCCATATGGGCATAAACAACAGAATACATTGTGAACCCTAATGACCAAGCGAATTCATTAGCCAAAGTAGGTAAGGCGTAATGAAAGAAATTTTTCATAAATTTTGAATTCAATTTAGCAACATGTTTAAAATAAGCTCTTCCTGGAAGTTTCCCACCGTAAACTATAAAAACTGTTGCAGTACATCCTATTGCTCTAGCAATCAAAGTTCCTATTGCAGCACCTTTTATACCTAAAACAGGAAAACCAAGTTTACCAAAAATTAGCAAATAATTTAAAAATATATTTGTAGATAATTCTATAATAGTTATTATCAAAGGCAGATGAGCTTTTCCTATACTTCTAAGCATGAAAGAAAAGACCATTGTAATTGCAAATAAAGGGTAACTAAAAGCAATTACCTTTAAATAAGGTATTCCAGCTTTAATAACCTCAATATCCGGGCTAAAAAATCTCAAAACCAATTCTGGAGTAAAATAACTCAATAAAAAGAATGGAATAGAGAAGAGAAGGGAAGACAAGATAGTTAACGCAACAGAACGAGATAAACCATCTTCATCTTTTTTCCCCCAATACTGTGCAAAGAAAATGCCTCCTCCAGAGACTAGTCCAAACAATATTAAGTTGTACAAGAAGAAAAACTGATTTGAAAGTCCAACTGAAGCGATGGCAACCTCTCCCAAAAGACCGATCATTAAGGTATCAACAAAATTAACGCTTGTAAAGATAACTTGCTGAAGCGCTATTGGGAAAGCTATTCTGATTATTCTTTTGTAGATCTCCATAGAACCTCCCACAATGCATTTTGCAAAATAAAGAATATATACACAAAAGGAATTCTACCACAATAGTCATGGTTATTTTTCTAAAAAATCAAAAAATAATTGTTAAGAATCACTCGGAATAAAAACTGTGCTTCTACTAAAATAAAATTGGGTAACATCAAATACTAAAAGAAATAAGTCCGCTCAAAAAGAATTATCCCAGAGCAGACTTATTATATAACATCTTTATCAGAAACTTTAAAATAATCTTTTTACCATAAATCTTTAGCACTGGTAGAAATAGCATGGATACCCTTTTTAAAGAGCTCCAAAACCTCTTCTTTTTTACTTACCAATCCACCAGCTATCAAACATACCTTTGTTCCTATATTTTCTAAAAAATATGGTGCTGCTATCGCTGGTAATATTTCAAAGGCATTAGGTTGAGAAGTTTTTTCCAGAAAATTTACAACAGATTTTAAAGAGTTAGAATCTATCAAAAACACCCTTTGAACTGCCATTAAATTTTCTTGCATTGCTGTTTTTATAGCGTTATTTTTTGTGGATATTATTCCATCACATAACTGTTTACGAGCTAAATATTCAATACCTTTTTTATCAGAAGCGATGCCTTCTAGTAAATCGATATTGATAAATAACTTTTTATTAAATTGTTTTACAATAGGCATAACATCTTCTAAAATCAATATGGATCCCGTAAGCAAAAAAATGATAGGGGATTCAGTTTTTAAGGCATCATCTAAGTCATTTAAATCTCTAATAGCAGGAATTATCGTATTTTTATTGATTAAATTACATAAACCTTCCATATTATCTCCTTTTAAGACACTTTTTTGTTTCTTATTTTTTCCTGTCGACACTTCTCGTAGCTATTATATCACTACCTGTGCCCAATATATTTTGTATTATAACGTCCCCTCTTTTGACGGGTGCCTTTACCTTTGTTTGTTTTAATATTTTCATTATGTCTTGCATAAGTCTTAATGGGACAGGTTTATCAGACCTAACCGAAGCCATTGGGATTTCCCCATTTTCTACTTTAACGCTTGTTACCACCACTCTTAACGGGTCGGTGATTTCTTGCTTTACAAATTCTAATCCTCTTTTACATCTGTTCCCTTTAACTTCTACAATTTCTATTTCATCCGCATCTGCATAAACAACGTTTATTTTACATCCCAAAGGACATTGTGTACACACTATTTTCTTTTTTTTATATTCAACCGAGTTCATGTGCACTCACCTCTATTTCTTTCAGATTTTTATCATTAAATGGCTTTATGGAAATTTCAATCATTTCAGAAGGTCTAGCTTCTTCTTCCACCAACTTAATTCCAAGAGGTTCTACTGTAACTTCTGCTCTTTTGAAAGTTTTTGAGACTCTAAGGTACAACTTTGTCCTTTCGTTGGGATCTATATACATTGGGTGCAATATATTTATATTTTCTCCTTTTTTAACCTTTACCTTTTGTTCTGGAAAGTATTGATTTTGTGCATAAAGAGCAGCATATTTACCTGCTTTTTCCCCTTCTCTTGAGACATAGTCCACTAAATCAAACACAACGGTACAGTTCCCGGCTGCAAAGATCCAATCTTCAGAGGTTTGATTCGTATTGGATGTAATAAATCCAGGACCAGTTTCTACAAATTTTACAGGATCAGTTAAAGGTATAAGGCCAACGGAGGTTATGAGTGAATCCACGTTAAATACCTTTTCCGTGTTTGGAATGATCTGTCTGTTTTCATCAACTTGAGATACGTAAACTTTACTCAATCTCTTATTTCCTTCGACTCTTGTGACGGTATGGGAAAGATACAATGGGATATTATAATCTCTCAGACATTGTTGAACGTTTCTTTCCAATCCACCTGGGTATGGCAAAATTTCTACAACACCTTTTACTTCTATTCCCTCTAAATGAAGCCTACGAGCCATTATCAATCCAATATCCCCCGAACCAACTATCAAGGCGCTATTAGCTGGTTTGAGATTTTGAAGATTGATGTATTTTTGAGCTACTCCTGCGGTAAAAATACCAGCGACCCTATCTCCAGGAATCGCAAGCGAGTTAAAATGTCTTTCTCTTGCCCCTGTTGCCATAACTAAAGCCTTTGTTTTTATCTCGTGTATCCCTTTGTGATTGACAAAAGTCAATTGTTTATCTTTATTCACATTCAACACAAAGGCACTGTTCAATATTTTTACATTCGTATTAGCTAATTCTTCTTGAAGCGTTTCTTTGAATTCAGGACCGGTTAAATCCTTTCTATAGTAATGTATCCCAAAACCATTGTGAATACATTGATTTAAAACTCCACCATTTTCTTCTTCTCTTTCTATAAGGATAACGTTTGCACCATTTTTATCTGCGGCCTTAGCAGCGGCCATTCCTCCACCGCCACCACCTAATACAACAACATCGGTTTCGTATTTCATTTTGTCCTCACCTCGGAATTTATTATCCACGAACCTTTTTCATTTTGAAGTACTTCTTCTGGTTTTAGCCCCGTCTCTTCGGAGATTATTTTCAATATCTTTGGGGTGCAAAAACTTCCTTGACATTCTCCAAAGGAAGCTCTTGTAGCAAATTTAACATCATCTAAAGTTCTTGCACCGTTTTTTATTGCCTCTTTAATTTCCTTTTTTGTTATTTTGTTACAATAACAAATCATTTCTCCAGCATCTGGATCTTCTTGAATGACATTTTCCCAATAGTCGTAATCCTCTTCCACCAAATGTGGAACTTTTTCTATTTGACCGATGTATTTTTTCCTTTTTTGTAAATTAATATGCAACTTTTCTTGAATAAGATATTCAACAACGTACTTAGCAATAGCAGGTGCAGCGGTTAATCCAGGGGATCTTATACCAGAAACATGTATAACATTCCCTCCACCTACATCGATATGAAAATCTTTTTCCTTTGTTTCAGGTCTTAGACCGGCAAATGTTTTCACCACATTCCTTGAAAAATCTAAAGTTGGGACCAATCTCAAAGTTTTCTCTTTAACTTCTAAAAGTCCTTCTTGAGTCGTGGAAAGTTCTTGTTTCGATTTCACACCATGAGCAGTAGGCCCAGCTAAGTAACCCCCATCCACAGTTGGGACCAACAAACAACCTTTCGTCAATTCAGAGGGAGTTGGGAAAATGACGGAATTCGCGTATTTTATATCCTTACCTAAAAGATAATACTCACCTTTCACAGGGAAAATGTAAGGTACCTCATCACCGAATAATTTTGCTACTTCATCCGCAAACAATCCAGCGACATTAATAACTAAATCGGCTATATAACTACTTCCATCTTTAAAAAACAATTCAAACTTGTTATCTTTCTTTTTCACTTCCACAAGTTTCTTATTTTTTAAAACTTTTCCTCCGTTAATCTCTACCGATCTTGCAGCCTGAATAGCTACTTCCCATGGTTCAGTTACACCGGCTATAGGGCAATAAAAGGATTTTAATGCATCTTTATTTAAATTTGGCTCCATTTCTAATAAATCCGTCTTATCTAAAATTTCATATTCTTTGACCCTGTTTTTAATTGCCCTCTCTTCCAACTCATCGATTGCTTTTAACTCATCTTCGTTTAATGCAACAACATGTGATCCAACTCTTTTCACTTCTACAGAAAGTTCCTGGGATATCTCATCGTACAATTTATTACCCTTATAACACAGTTCTGACCTTAAACTTCCAGGAGTATCGTCATACCCCCCGTGAATTATTCCAGAATTTCCTTTTGTGACTCCTGTTCCTACCCCACTTCTTGCTTCAAAGATGAAGACATCTTCTATATATTTGTTAATTTCTCTTGCGATTAAACTTCCTACTATTCCAGCACCTATAACCGCTATCAACTTTTACCAACCTCCTGATATTATAAAAAAAACCATACCCTTTACGAAATAATTTCGCTTTAGGATATGGTTTTCTCTTATTCTCCACCATTTTATTATTAACTTTTATTTCACCACACATTCTAACATACTTAAATTAAGTGAAAGTTAACAGACTTACTACTATTTGATTATTTTTCTTGGATCCAATTTCTTGCCTTTTCAACCGCTCTTTTCCAATCAGAGTACAACCTTTCCCTTTCATCTTCATTCATTTCAGGAGTAAAAAGGGCATCCCGTTTCCATTTTCTTAATAATTCTTCCTGCCCATTCCAAAAACCAACAGCCAAACCCGCCAAATATCCCGCTCCTAAAGCCGTCGTCTCATTAACTACTGGCCTTTCTACCTCTACACCAAGAATATCCGATTGGAACTGTAACAGGAAATTATTTAATGCTGCTCCACCATCCACCCGCAGAGTCTTAAGTTTTATACCCGAATCAGCCTCCATAGCTTCAAGAACATCTCTTGTTTGATACGCTATTGATTCCAAAGTAGCTCTAATAATGTGTGCTTTTGAAGATCCTCTTGTTAATCCAACGATTGTACCCCTTGCATACATATCCCAATAAGGTGCTCCAAGCCCTGCAAATGCTGGCACAAAATAAACCCCACCGTTATCATTGACTTTAGTTGCATAATATTCTGTATCTGCAGCACTATCAACTATCTTCAATTCATCTCTAAGCCATTGAACAGCAGCACCTGTAACGAAAATGGATCCTTCCAAGGCATAGTTAACCTTTCCATTAATTCCGTAAGCTATTGTAGTTAATAAACCATGTTTAGATTCAATAGGATCTTCCCCAGTGTTCATTAACATGAAACAACCGGTGCCATATGTGTTTTTTACCATACCTTTTTCATAGCAAACCTGACCAAACGTAGCAGCTTGCTGATCTCCTGCTATTCCAGCAATGGGTACTTCTGCGCCGAATACATCTACATCGGTATTACCATATATTTGACTCGAAGGTTTTACCTCTGGTAAAAGAGAAAAAGGTATATTTAACTCTTTAAGAAGATCTTCATCCCATTTAAGATCGAAAATATTGTATATCATTGTTCTGGATGCATTGGTATAATCAGTAACGTGAACTTTTCCATTAGTTAGCTTCCAGATTAACCACGTATCTATAGTTCCAAATCTAAGTTTTCCAGCTTCTGCTTTTTCTCTGGTTCCTTCAACATTATCCAAAATCCATTTAATCTTGGTTCCAGAGAAATAAGCATCTACCATGAGACCTGTCTTATGCTTGATCGTTTCTTCCAAACCTTTTTCTTTCAAATTATCGCAAATTTTTGAAGTCCTTCTATCTTGCCAAACGATTGCATTGTGAACAGGTTTCCCTGTTTCTGCATCCCAAATGACTGTTGTCTCCCTTTGATTAGTTATACCGATCGCACTGATCTGACTACGGTTAATATTTCCTCGGGCCATAGCATCTGCTATAACTCCCATAGTAGTTGCCCAAATTTCATTAGGATCATGTTCTACCCACCCAGGTTTAGGATAATACTGCATAAATTCTTGCTGTGCCACACTAACAACATTCCCATCATGATCAAAAATTATAGCTCTAGAGCTCGTCGTACCTTGATCGATTGATAAAATATACTTTTCCATAAATAAACCTCCTAACATATTATTTGTTTATACGTTCTTTAAAAACTTTAACATACCGAACTATAATACTTTTCTCAAAACTTTCATTACATTCTGAAAGCTTTGTTTTTTAAATCCAAGCAGTTAAGAAAAGTTTATAAACCCAAGCACCAATTATTCCGCCTACTATTGGTCCCCAAATAGGGATTACTAAACCATAAGACCAGTCAGAATCTCTTTTCCCTGGTATGGGTAAAATAGCATGAGCGATCCTTGGCCCAAGATCTCTAGCAGGATTAATGGCATAGCCAGTTGGCCCACCTAAACTCAAACCTATAGACCAAACCAAAAATCCAACTAGAAGTGCTCCTAAAGCGTTTGTTGAATTATACTCATTATTTATTCCTAAAACACCAATTAATAACATAGCGGTTCCTATTGCTTCTGTAATGAAATTCCAACCGAATCTTCTTATGTTAGGCATTGTTGAAAAAACCGCTAACTTATCGTCAGCACTTTCTGTTGCTGCAAAATGTTCTTTATATGTAAAATACACTAATATAGCTCCAACTAAACCCCCTAGGATTTGGGCAATTATATACCCTGGCACTAAGGACCAAGGGAATTCACCAACTGCAGCCAAACCAACAGTTACTGCTGGGTTAATATGAGCTCCGCTTACCCATCCAGTTATATAGACCGCCATCGCAACCGCAAATCCCCAACCCGTTGTTATAACAATCCATCCCGAACCTTCACCTTTTGATTTTTTTAATACTACATTTGCTACGACACCATCACCGAGTAATATCAGAATCATAGTTCCAAAGAATTCAGCAAGATATTTTGCTATAGTTACCCACCTCTTTTCTTGATTTATCTTCACACTTTTTCTGGCGCCAGAGGTTACAAATGCTACGCTTTCAGCTACTAACTTTGTTAAAACATCATACTTTCTACTTCTTTGAAACTTTTCTTTACGCGCAAAGAAAATAATTTCAATATTCCTTATTTTCACTTTACCTTTACCTTACAACAAAACAAAAAACCTTAATAAACATTATTATATATTTCCGAGCAATAAAACACTCTTCAATATAACAATACTTATTAAGGTTTTCTCTTCTTCTCCACCTTATCACTTTTATTAACTTTAAGTCTTAACTTCTATTTCAACCTTTCATTGCTTTACAACTTATGTGGTTTAGAAACTTTCAAATTAATTATATATTAAAGTTTTTATATTGTCAAAGTTATTTATAACCACCTACGACTAATTACAGTCATTTATCATCGATTAGAGGCATTTATCTAGTAAATACTTAGTTTTTCTTTCTTTTTATAATTTATAAAAACTGGTTATAACCTTTTTTACTTAAATCAATTCTTTTTTCAATTCAGTTATTTCTTTTTCTAATTCCTCTTTTATTGTTTCACTCTCTCTTTTTGCCTCTAGATATTCTCTTAATTTTTCATGTCTTTTAGAATTTAAAGGATATCTAGCAGCCGCAATTATTCCTAAAACCAATAAAATTATCGGAACGAAAGAGATTATAAATCTCAACGCAAACAAAAAAGTCTTTGATAGTATAAGGCATAACTGCAACGGCTGAAACTCCTGCATCTATTATTGCAGCCATTAAAATTACCTGGAACATCGTTACATCAGGGGAAAATGTAAAAAGAATAAATCCCGCAACACATCAAACTAACGCACCTAAAATATAAGAGATATTTTTAGATGTCTTTTTAGTAAACGCAGCGGGAATCCTCTCCAATTCATTGGAGAGATGAAAGCTGGTCTTTAAATTAGATTAATCACTATATGAATATAGTAAAATGTATAAAATACTTGTATTTTCTCAAAATTTATGTTAGACTATGTACATGAGTAAAAATAATTTAATTCATGCTAGAACATGTGTGTATAATGTTAATTACCATGTTGTATGGTCAGTTAAATATAGGAAACCAGTTCTAAATGAGGAAATACAAAAATTTCTTAAAGCTCAGTTTATAAAAATAGGTGAGGAAAAGGGATTTTCTATTGCTACTATGGAAGTAATGCCTGATCAAGTCCGTATATTTGTTTCGGCACATCCTAAAGTTGCACCTTCATATATTGTTAAAATGCTCAAAGGAATTAGTGCTCGAAGAGCATTGATGCAATTCCCATATCTGACACAACAACTCTGGGAAGGACATTTATGGAACTCATCGTTTTATATAGAAACAGTAGGTTCTATATCAGAAGATGCAATTAGAAAATATATTGAACACCAAAAAACAAGGGGATAAAATGATGGGGTTAAAGAAAAATAACTACAACACAAGACAACGGGTTATACAATTTGAGTTGAACCCTAACAAAGCACAAGATATTGTATTAAATGCATTGACATATGCAGCATCAAAACTTTGGAATGTGGCAAATTATGAACGAATGCAATGGAAAAAGGAAAGTGGTAATCCATATCCAAACTGGTATGAACAAAAAGCTAAATTAAAAGAAAATTTTTGGTATAAAAATTTGCCATCACAAACAGCCCAGGAACTGTTGAAACAGCTAGATGAAGGTTGGAAATCATTTTATAAATTGAAAAAGAGTGGAGGAATAAAAAATCCAAAACCGCCCAGATATAAACATAGCAATTTCAATATACGATTCTTAAACAATGGTTTTACTGTATCAGATGGAATAATAAGATTAACAGTACCAAAACAGCAGAAAGAATATATAAAACAAAAGTATGATTTAGACATAAACTTTTTGTACATAAAAGTTCCAAATGAGTATAAAAACTTTGTTGGTAAAATAAAGATCATCGAGATAATACCTATACCGAAAAACAAGAAGTATAGAGTCAATATTATCATCGATTTACCAACAATAGAATATAAGCAGGATAGCAATATATATATGGCCATTGATCTCGGGATTAATAATCTTATGACATGTTACATATCCACAGGCAAAAGTATAATTATATCAGGTAGACAACTACTAAGTATAAACCGCTATTTTGATAAACAAATTTCATATTATCAATCAATAGCAAATGCACAACAGGCAGCTTGTCAAATACAATACAAAGAGAATACCAAACGAATACAACAGTTATATACAAAACGTAGAAAACAAGTAAATCATTTTTTGCATACAGCTACTAAACAAGTAATAGATTTTGCGGAACAAGAAGGTGTAAGTAAGATCATTATTGGTGATATTTCACATATTCGAGATGACAAAAACATGGGAAAAAAGAACAATCAGAAATTTCACAAATGGCCATTTAAAAAAGTAGAAGAACTGCTTATTTACAAGGCACAAGATAGAGGCATATTTGTTGAAAAGCAAGATGAGAGCTATACCAGTCAATGTAGTCCATATGCCGAAGAAATATCAAAAGTAACGGCCCAAAAAAGTAATCGCAAATATAGGGGATTGTATGTAGTGAATGGTAAAGTGTTTAATGCAGATTGTGTTGGAGCGTACAATATATTAAAAAAGTATCTGTGTAGGATTGGTAAAACCAATCCAGCAGTAGTGGCGTTGGACACGCCAGAGATGTATCGATGGAATGGACATCATTTCATTGAGAATCCGAAGCTCGCCAATTTATTAGCGATGTAGTTCACTATAATAGGCAAAGATGGTTGAAACCACATCTATCGATAAGTGGGCTAGAAGATACATAGCAATAAGGAGTCGAAAGCTCTTGATTTTAAAAGGTTCAAAAAACATATTGAAAAAGTTGAAGGTACTTTTTTCTTTAGAGAACTCTTCTCTTTCCTTGGTGAACAGAAAAACGCCTATCCATGGAGTTGAAAAGATCAAGCCAAACGTTAATGCCATCACTATATAACCTGTTCTGATATTAGAAAAAGCATTCACTATTAACATTGGAAGCACTGCGCAAACCAACCCCGCACCTATCGAAAAGGCAAGTCTATATGAATTTAAAGATGTTCTTTCATGGTAATCTAAGGTTAGTTCTGCCCCTAAAGCAGTGTAAGGAGTCATCACCATTGTATAAACGGTTGTAAAAGCTATGTATGCAATTAGTGCGTAAATGAATTTCCCCAATTGATTAGGAAAACTTGCCGGATACCAAAGAATGAAAAAAGATATAAAGACCAAAAAGGTTCCTGCCAACAAGTAAGGTCTTCTTCTGCCAAACCTAGTTCTTGTATTATCTGTAATGAATCCCATCAAAGGATCTGTAACGGCATCCCAAATCTTACCAATTAAAAGGATGGGAGCAATATACTGCATCTTCAGACCAATGACATCAGTAAGGAAGATAGCGTAGAAAAAATTTATTATATTGAAAGCACCACCACCAAAAATATCCCCCGACGCATAGAATAACTTAGTTTTCAAAGGTAGTTTTTCACTTTTCACTTTTCCATCTCCTTTATGGAATTAATAAGAAAAGATTTTTAAGCCTTAATTACCCAACTTAAATAAGTTCTTTATCTCCTGGAACGAAGAATAATTTACATTTAATAATCTGTGTTAAGCCCCACCAATTTGGTTTTGTTGTATATAATCTTGAAGATTATTATCCCTAAAAATAGATAAAAGAAGCTATTCAGACAAAGTGATAAAATCTGTAATGGCGAGACTGCTCGATTCTCAAGGATATTTGTTGAAATCATTATTCCTTGTGTTAGTGGAAGACTTTTGCTAACAATCTGAAAATTTTGGGCATTGCATTCACGTTTATTATTGTTCTTGTAAAAAATATTTGATTTTCCTTATTAAAATTTTCTATAATTAAGGGTATGCTATAATTAACCGAACTTTCCGTTTAGCGGAAACTTATTTTTGGTATACTTTTATTTTAGTAAGTGCCCATAGTAAAATTGAGAGAAGAAATAAACTTTTTTGCGAATAAATTATATAACAGTTAACTAAAAAAATCAAATCAATTTCATAGCCGTATCCTCCTTTAAGTTTCCCAATTAACCCTCCTTATTACAAATTCATT
>NZ_AZRJ01000012.1:0-31831 GCF_002895495.1 Petrotoga sp. HWHPT.55.6.3
TTAATTATGATCTAACACGGCAAAACTTTGAGGAATTGTTAAAAATAATTTCAAATGCTTATGGAATAAAGCTTGTGACTTTTAGCACTTGTCTGTCGATCCCCTGGGTTTTTTACCTTATTGGAGGTCGACAGACATTTTTTCTATATCTTTTTCTGGTTTAGGTTAAATAAGTAAATATTAGTTAGTTGGAAGTTAAACTGATTTGCTTATTTGGTTAAAGTGAAGTTATAGGGGCCGAAGAATTGTTTATTTGCTTCGTAAATAAGGATGTGGAAATAGTTTCTAAAGCATTATGAAAAAGCGTTTTGCAAAAGGCGGCAAAATTTATTCCTTAAAGGTAGGATAGGCACGCAGTTCAAGAGTCTATTAGGCGTAATGCGTTTTCTAAGTTTTTATTCCTTAAAGGTAGGCTAAGGCACAAACGTCGTTTGCGGGGCAAACGAGAATATGGAAGTTGATTCTAAGACATTATGAAAAGAACGTTTTGCACAAAGCGGCAAAATTTATTCCTTAAAGGTAGGCTAAGGCACAAACGTCATTTACTTTGTAAATGAGAATAGGAAAAAGTTTCTAAAGCATTATGAAAAGCGTTTTGCAAAAGGCAGCAAAATTTATTCCTTAAAGGTAGGATAGGCACAGACCTAAGGATTTAACTCTAATCGCAGAACCAAATCGTTTTTATTCCTTAAAGGTAGGATAGGCACTTTTCTTCTCTGGGTCCCTTGTTAATCTTCCTGCCAGTTTTTATTCCTTAAAGGTAGGATAGGCACTTGAAAGGAGTATTTACATGAGCACGGGGAAAAAAATGTTTTTATTCCTTAAAGGTAGGATAGATACAAACAATATTGAGCTATCTCCATACTTGACAATGGAAAGTTTTTATTCCTTAAAGGTAGGATAGATACTAAATTTTGATTTTCGTACTGCATAATTACATCGTTGTTTTTATTCCTTAAAGGTAGGATAGATACATGGTACTGGCTGTCTATAATAGCATCAACAAGCTTGGTTTTTATTCCTTAAAGGTAGGATAGATACCCATAGGTTCACGATAAAAAGTGTATCATAAAAAATTACATTTGTCAAGCAAAACTTTGAGAAATTGTTAAAAATCGATTCAAACACTTATTGAATAAGTATTGTGACTTTTAGCACTTGTCTGTCGATCTCCTGGGTTTTTTACCTTATTGGAGGTCGACAGACATTTTTTCTATATCTTTTTCTGGTTTAGGTTAAATAAGTAAATATTAGTTAGTTGGAAGTTAAACTGATTTGCTTATTTGTTTAAAGTGAAGTTATAGGGGCCGAAGAATTGTTTATTTGCTTAGCAAATGAGGATGTGGAAATTGTTTATAAAGCATTATGAAAAAGCGTTTTGCAAAAGGTGGCAAAATTATTCCTTAAAGGTAGGCTAAGACACGAACGTCGTTTGCGGGGCAAACGAGGTTAGGAAATAGTTTCTAAAGCATTATGAAAAAGCGTTTTGCACAAAGCAACAAAATTATTCCTTAAAGGTAGGATAGGCAATGATGTATTTAGGGAATGCTTTTTCTCTGCAAATGCTGTTTATATTCCTAAAAGGTAGGATAGGTACAAGAACAATTTTGATTTGACGACGATTACGAGAACGGTTTTTATTCCTTAAAGGTAGGATAGATACGTTAAAGCTCACTCTGGAGTAAAATGGAATGAAATAGTGTTTTTATTCCTTAAAGGTAGGATAGGCACCCATTTCCACTATATAGAATCATTAGTGGGATGAGAAATGTTTTTATTCCTTAAAGGTAGGATAGGCACCAAAACAGACCCAGTGTTAGCCAGAGAAGAAGCTTGTTTTTATTCCTTAAAGGTAGGATAGGCACTAGATTTAATATGGAGAAATCCAAAGGTAAAAGAAAGATTGTTTTTATTCCTTAAAGGTAGGATAGACACCCGGAAGATCTCATCAATGGGGTATTTACTGAAGATGATTTGTTTTTATTCCTTAAAGGTAGGATAGACACGGAATTTTTAGAGGAGGGAAAATTATGAGTTTCAACAAGGGTTTTTATTCCTTAGAGGTAGGATAGACACATCATAAAGTTTCATGGTAACTCTAGGGTTTTGGATAAGTCGTTTTTATTCCTTAGAGGTAGGATAGACACCCATAGGTTCACGATAAAAAGTGTATCATAAAAAATTACATTTGTCAAGCAAAACTTTGAGGAAATGTTAAAAATCAATTCAAAGGCTTATGGAACAAGCCTTGTGACTTTTAACACTTGTCTGTCGATCCCCTGGGTTTTTTACCTTATTGGAGGTCGACAGACGTTTTTTTATATCATTTTCTGTTATAGGTTAAATAGATGAAAGTTAGTTTATCGGAAGTTAATCTAGGCGATCTTCTCGTTTAACTTGAGGTTGATCGTCATTTGCGTGGAACGTCGTTTGTGGGGCAAACGAGAATAAGGAAAGAGTTTTTAGAGCATTACAAATAAAACGCTTTGCAAGAAACAGCAAAAAACGTTTTGCACAAGTCGGCAAAACTTATTCCTTAGAGGTAGGCTAATACACAAACGTCATTTGCTACGCAAATGAGAATTTGGAAGTTTTTTCAGAAGCATTACGAAAAGTCTTTTTGCACAGATCAACAAAATTATTCCTTAGAGGTAGGATAGACACTTTCATTGAAAATCGTCAGCATGACACCTATAAAAGGGTTTTTATTCCTTAAAGGTAGGCTAATACACACACGTCGTTTGCAGGGCAAACGAGAATAAGGAAATTGATTCTAAGGCATTGCAAAGAAGCCATTTTTGCATAAGGCGGCAAAATTATTCCTTAGAGGTAGGATAGATACTAAAAAAATTGATGACTTGCGTGAGGAGTTATTAAAGTTTTTATTCCTTAGAGGTAGGATATACACCCATAGGTTCACGATAAAAAGTGTATCATAAAAAATTACATTTGTCAAGCAAAACTTTGACGAATTGTTAAAAATCAATTTAAAGGTTTATGGAACAAGCCTTGTGACTTTTAACACTTGTCTGTCGATCCCCTGGGTTTTTTACCTTATTGGAGGTCGACAGACGTTTTTTTTATATCATTTTCTGCTTTAGGTTAAATAGATGAAAGTTAGTTTATTGGAAGTTAATCTAGGCGGCTTTTTTGTTTAACTTGAGGTTGATCGTCGTTTGCGTGGGACGTCGTTCGCGTAGAACATCGTTTGCGGAGCAATCGAGAATAAGGGAAGAGCTTTTTGAACATTACAAATAAAACGTTTTACAAGAGACAACAAAAAACGTTTTGCATAAAGCAGCACAAGCATTCCTTAGAGGTAGGCTGAGACATACGCGTCGTTTGCGGAGCAAACGAGAATAAGGAAAGAACTTTTAAATCATTACGGATAAAACATTTTGCAAGAGACAACAAAAAACGTTTTGCACAAAACAGCAAAAATCTTTTTGGATAAGGTGGCAAAATTTAGTGCTTAGTTTTATATTATGATATAATTAAAGCGAATATTTGAGAATGCCACAAGAAGCAAAGCTTTCTTCAATTCATTTTTTTATAGGTGGGCAGTCGGACGAAAGGGTGCTAAAAAACTTCTATAGTCTAAAAACATTAAAAATACAGAATCCCAATTAGGAGGCTAAAAAATGAAAAAAGTCTCAATAACTTACAAAATCCCCGAAGCAGGCATTGATTTGCTAAAAGGGAAATACGATATTTGGGTTAATCCAAAGGATAAGCTACTCACCAAGGAAGAACTAAAAGAAATAGCAAAAGAATCTGACGCATTAATTACCATGCTGGCAGATCCGATTGATAGTGAAGTTTTAGAAGCAGGGAAGGATAGGTTAAAAATCGTTGCAAACTACGCTGTTGGATACAACAACATCGATATCCAAAAGGCAAAAGAGTTAGGGATATATGTAACTAATACCCCTGATGTATTAACTGAAACCACAGCTGATTTAGCCTGGGCGTTGATGTTAGCTGTTGCCAGACGAATCGTCGAGTCTGATGTCTTTACAAGAGAAGGTAAATTTGATGGTTGGAAGCCTGAATTGTTTCTTGGAACGGATGTGTACGGTAAAACCTTGGGTATCATAGGATTTGGAAGTATAGGTCAAGCAGTTGCCCGAAGGGCAATAGGGTTCAACATGAAGGTTTATTACTATCAGAGGCATCGCCTTTCCAGTGAAGAAGAAAAGGCATTGAATGCCACTTATTTACCGTTGGATGAGCTTTTGAAGGTTTCTGATTATGTGAGTTTACATGTGCCTTTGACTGACGAAACTTATCATTTATTGGATAGAGAAAAATTATCGCTATTAAAGAAATCTGCCTTTGTTATTAACACAGCAAGAGGTCCGGTGATAGATGAACAAGCACTATACGAAAAATTAAAAAATAATGAGATCGCAGGTGCTGCTTTAGATGTATATGAGAATGAACCACAATTAACACCTGGATTAAAAGATTTGGATAACGTAGTACTAACACCCCACATTGGGTCTGCTTCACATGAGACAAGAAGTCGAATGGCTCAGATGGTAGCAAAAGATATCATACAAGCTTTGGAAGGAGAAACACCTGAACATTTAATATGGAGGTAGAAATTAAATATTGAATAAAGTTTATGAAATATACAAGGATCTTTACGATTATTATGGGCCACAGCATTGGTGGCCCGCAGATGATTGGTTTGAAGTAACTGTGGGGGCTATTTTAACACAAAATACTTCTTGGAATAATGTGGAAAAATCTATCGAAAATTTGAAGCAACGTGATCTATTAGAACCAGAAAAGTTATCTAAAATCAAAGAAGATGATTTAGCTCAATTGATAAGGTCTTCGGGTTTTTACAATCTCAAAAGTAAACGTTTGAAAAACTTCTTAGAATGGTTAAAAAAATATGATTATGATATAGATAAGATTAAACTTAAAAGTGCAACCTCTTTAAGGGAAGAGCTGTTAAGCATAAAAGGAATAGGAAAAGAAACGGCTGATTCAATACTTTTATACGCCTTTGAAATGCCAGTTTTTGTTATCGATGCTTATACAAAAAGAATGTTTTCACGATTGGGTTTAATATTGTCTAGAGAATACGACGAGTTTCAAGATTTTTTTGAGAAAAACCTGACAAAAGATGTTCAGCTTTACAACGAATACCATGCGTTAATAGTTAAGCACTCAAAGGTTTACTGTAAAAAAACGCCTAAATGTTCTGATTGTTTTCTAAAAGAAAAATGTAATTGGGGAGTGAACAACCTATAATATCTTACAACAAATTCAACCTAAAACAAATCCAAAAACTTGGAGCAACTATTTCTAAATATCTTTTCCCGGGAGCTAAGTTATTACTTTTTGGCAATTTAGGAACGGGGAAAACCACGTTGACATCTTATATAGTTAACAGTTTGAGCAAAACTCCCGTAAACGTAACAAGCCCAACTTTTTCCCTAATAAAGGTATACAACACAAATCCAACAATATATCATGTCGACTTGTATAGGTTAAACGATCCTCAAGAGATAGAGTACTTGGATGTTTTTTTGGATCCTGAAGGGGTATATATAATTGAATGGGCAGACTTTTTGGATTATTTAACCCCCGAAGAAAGATTGGAGATTCATATTTCGTACAATGAAGATATTAAGTATAGGGATGTAAAAATCGAAGGATTTGGTGAAAAGTACAAAGAGATGGAGGCTATTATAGAAAAGGAGCAGTAGTTTTGTGTCAATTCAGAGAATTTTTAACGTTATCTCAGAAAAAGATTACAAAGAACATAGCCAAAAAGCAAGAAAAATAGTTGAAAAGGCTAATAGTATTATCAGAAAACCTCGAGAATTAAACGAAAGAAAAATGTTTTGGGTTTACAGAGTTTTAGGAAAAGACGCCGAACTAAAAATACCAAAAAAACATATAAACGATTTCCAATTTTTGATAATGCATATTTTAAAAAAGCCAAAAGAGAATAGATTCGCCGATTTAAGAAGTTATTACAAGTTAAAAGAAGAAACGATTGAAAACTTGAAATTTTTACTTTTTCCAGATAAGTTTCCACCAGGTGGCTACAATGAGAAATTAAAAAAGTATGGGGTAGAGTTTTACAATCCTCAAGTTATATTAAAAAGGCTGGATTTTAAGGATTTTATAGACTTATACGCACTAATAACATACATACCTTTAGATGTGAAAACTCCCTTTGTACAAGACCTCATAGACGAGATCCTAAGCATTGATCCTATCGATACAAAGATCTCGTTGTACAAAAAAATAAAAGAAATATTTAAGAGTTTAGGCCCTTACGAAAAACAGATGGTGGAACTTCAATTGAAAAATATCTCTTACTACCATTATAGGCTTATGAGCAAAGGATCGATTAAAGGTGTTATTATCGATGGTAGCAACGTTGTAAGGTACAATGATCAAGAAAGTATAGTTAGATTGGTTGATTTGTTGGATAATCTCTACATAGAAAATATGACGTTTTTCCCTGCGATAATAGTATTCGATAAAAACATTGAATACGTTTTAAAAAGTGAAGATGACAAGGATATTTTAAAGAGAATGTCCGAAAAAAAGAGAATTTACTTTGAATCACCTGCAGATGAATTGATAGTTCATTTTAGTAATAAACTTGGTTATTACATGATTTCACAAGATAAATTTAGTGAATATCGGTTTGATAAAGACAAATTATTGGAACTTCGGAGGTTTGTAGATGAGTGAACAGAGCTTTGACTTAGAGCAGTATAACTACGAGTTACCTGAAGAGCTTATAGCCCAAGAACCTGTTGAACCAAGAGATAGCTGCAAGCTGATGGTGCTAAATAGAAGAGTAAAAAGTATCGAACACAAAGTTTTTAGGGATATAAAAAATTATTTACGACCCGGCGATTTGCTTGTTTTAAACAATACCAGGGTTATCCCTGCAAGATTGTACGGCAAAAAGGAAACAGGTGCTAAAGTTGAAGTTTTACTTTTAGAAAAAGATGGAAACGATAAAACATGGAAAGCTTTGGTAAAGCCGGGTGGAAAGATAAAAAAAGGCAACAAACTTATCTTTGAAGATGATTTAGTTTGCACAGTAGTAGAACATCTGGAAGACGGATCTAGAATTTTAGAATTTGACGATCCCAACTTTTTCTCAAAATTGCCAAGAATTGGTGAAGTCCCTTTACCGCCTTACATAAAAAAACAGATCGACGATCCAGAAAAATATCAAACTACCTACGCAAAAAACAATGGTGCGGTGGCTGCACCAACCGCTGGTTTGCATTTCACACAGGAGTTGATAGATGAGCTTACAGATTACGGCGTAAATTTCACTGAAATCACTCTTCATGTCGGTTTGGGAACCTTTAGGCCCGTTAAAGAACCAGACATTAGAAACCACCAAATACACGAAGAGTATTATACCGTGCCAAAAAGTGTGCTTCACGACATAGTTAGAGCCAAAGCTAACGGTAAAAGGGTTATAGCCACAGGAACAACGGTTGTTAGAACGCTCGAATCGATTGCCAGAAATCCTGACAAACTCGCTGGTAAAACAGATCTATATATATACCCACCATTTGAATTTAAAATAATTGATGCTATGATCACCAATTTCCATTTACCAAGATCTTCACTTCTTTTTCTTGTTTCAGCGTTTGCTGATCGTGATTTTATAATGAACTCATATGAAATTGCAAAAGAAAATAAATATCGATTCTTTTCTTTTGGTGACGCAATGTTCATAATGTAATTTTTTAAATATTAAAGTTTATTAAATATCAGACGATAAAAAAGCGAATAATAATTTTAAGGTCGGGTGATATTATGGGAATATCAAATATTGGGGGTAAAGAAGATTTTTCCATTAACAATCCTATAGCCAATAGACAGCACTTTGAAATGGCGAACGCCAATCTGAAAAATCCTGAAAATTCAAACCAGCCAATCCAAAAAGAAGAGTTTATGCCAGATGAGCTTGACAAAGTCACAAAGATAATTGAAGACAGATTAAAAAAGTTATCCAAAATTTTCAAAGGAGAGGCGAAGTTTGAAATAGAAAGGGATTTGGATATTATTATTGTAAAAATTATCGATAAAGACAGCAAGGAAATTATAAGACAGATACCACCTGAAGTGTCTGTGAAACTTGCCAAAGCCCTAAACGATGTTCAAGGGATATTGCTTGATGAAATAGCATAATTACTAACGTTTTAATGTTGTATAAATTAATTCAGCGACATCGTTATAAGATAAAAGTAGGTGCAAATTCCTTCTTACCTCCTTTGAGCCTTCAATACCAGAAAAGTATTTCATTAATACTTTTCTGAATTTTTTTACTGCATAAACCTCTGAACCATAGAATTCAATCGTAAGTTTCAAATGCTCTAAACAAGTATCTATTCTCTCATCTAAAGTCGGAATATAATTGTCCTTTGTGAATATCCAAGGGTTACCAATAGCGCCCCTTGCAACTAAAACAAAATCCGCACCATAATTCATCAAATAATCATCTATATCTTTTTTACTGAACACATCACCGCTAGCCCCCAAAGGAATACGGATCTTTCCCTTTAACTTTTTTATTACTTCTCTATTTGCAATTCCACTGTACATTTGTGACCTAGTTCTACCATGAACAATAATATAATCAGAACCTGCTTCTTGGACTGTTTGTGCTACTTCTTCTATATTTATTTGATCGTATCCTAATCTTACCTTTACTCCCACGGGCAAATCAATACTCTTTTTAAGATTAAAAACGATATCTCCCAATAATTTTGGATCTTTTAACAAAGCTGCCCCTGAACCTTTTTTCACCACTTTATTAACAGGGCAAGCAGCGTTTATATCGATCCAACTAGCTAAACCTTGGACAGCTTTGGCTGCTTCGACGAATTTTGTTGCGTCGTTGCCAAAAAGTTGTACACCTATATTATCTTCACCTTTTTGAGGAAGCATTTTGTCAACTTTTTCATTTTCCCTTATTATAGAATCTACTGAAATCATTTCTGTAAAAGTAAAATCTGCTCCAAATCTTCTGCAAATCTCCCTAAAAGGGTAGTCTGTATAATCCGCCATCGGAGCTAAACCAATTTTATTTTCTAACATTCATTTACTCCTCCCGAACCATATTCGTAATTTATTTTAGCTTTTTTCGTTAAACAACTATATACACCAATTTTAAATCTCAATACAATATGTTGAATCAAAAATTTTTAGTAAAAACATAAAAATTATTGAATTTTTTTATTTATATACTTGACAATCTTTATTTTATTTGTTATAATTTTTTTGAAATATTTGAATTAGGTTTAAAATAATTAAGGGGGGTTATAAAAATGTTGAGAAGACCACAGAAAAAAATTAAGAAAGTAGAGTCTTATTACACAGCTTATGATTTACTCTCTGATGAATTATGGCAAATTTATCTCGAAAACATCAGAAGATTGTAAAAATTAAAGACTATGGACGAGGAGAGGGAATTATATTTACCCTTCCTCAAATGGGTGCGGGGGAATCCATCTCTACCTTCCTTAGAGAGCGGGCAGTGGGAAATCCCGCTCTCCCTTCCTTAAATGGGTGAAGTAGTGCGAATCTTCCCTTCCTTAGAGGGTGGGCAGCGAGGGGGTAAAGATTCTCTTTCCTTAAATGGGCGGGGAGCGGGGCGAAGGGGCGCTAACACAAGTTTTTAGAGTTTCTAAAGGCAATAAAAAAGATTAAAACAGGGGGAAATTCTATGACAAATGAGCAAAAAAGAAACTTTTGGCTATACTCCACAGGTAGGCTTGTATCTTTAATAGGAAGTGGCATACAAATGATTGCTTTACCGCTTTATATTCTTGATCTTACAGGATCTGGGACGCTTATGGGTACATTTACTTTTTTAAGCATGGTTCCAGGCTTGATTTTTTCACCGATAGCAGGGGTTTTAGGAGATCGAATGAATCGAAAGAAAATTATGGTGAATATGGACTATTTACGAGGGATAATTATACTTTTTATGGCATATTCTGCCTATCAAGGGTGGATGAACATCGCCTTTATCTTCACTGCCCAGGTATTTATTTCTATATTAGACAGTGTTTTCGGTGGCTCAACCGGTGCGATGCTCCCAGACTTGGTTCCTATCGAATTCCTCACAAAAGCAAATTCGGTAAATTCTTCAATAAATAGTATTTCTAATATTATAGGACCCATCCTCGGAGGAATCATATACGGATTTGGCGGCATCGATGTTGTGTTTCTTATAAATGGAATTTCTTTCGTTATTTCTGCTATAAGCGAAATGTTTATTACTTACCATCCACATTATGAAGGTAAGCAGAAAATATCCTTTAAATCTATGTTTTCAGACATCAAAGAAGGCTTAGTTTTTATAAGAGGAAGAAAGGGTTTGAAAGAACTGTTTTTGTTTGCAATGATTTCCAATTTTATAATGTCACCAATTTTTATGATTGTCTTTCCTTATGTATTAAGGCAAGAAATTGGATTTACAAGCGAACAGTATGGAATCACTCAATCTTCTTTTACCGTGGGGATACTAATTGGCAGTATTTTAATTGGCACTATTTTTTATAAAAGTAATCCCAAAAAATCAATGACACTTGGTTTAATAGCAGAGGCCATTATGTTTTTCATTATCTCAACTTTATTTTTTCCACATGTTGTTACCAATTTTGGAGGTGCATCATGGACTTTATTAATAATTTTGTACATAAACCTTATGTTTATAGGCGTGTGTAATGCTTTTATAAATATACCTATTAATACCAACCTGCAAAGAATGACACCAACCAACGTAAGATCTCGTGTTTTTACAGTTTTGGGGTTGATTTCTCAAGGAGCTATACCTGTTGGCTCGTTGATATTTGGCACTCTTTTAGATTTAATGAAGGGATATCAACTTACACTGTTTGCAAGCATAGCATCAGCTATTGTAACCATCCTCTTTTTAAAAATTGCACCAGAAGAAACGTTTAATCCCAAACCTTTTACTGAAGAAGCATAAAAGTCAAACCTTGATAAAATCAATTTATCATTTGTTGTTTAATGCTTTTATGAAAAACAGCGTGAATACTCTCCAGGTAAAAGAACACCCCGAAAGGGGTTCAAGGAAAAGATGAAAGATGGCTTTAAACACAAAACGATTTGAATCAAAAAACGTTGTTAATTACATGCATACACGGTATAACTATAGCATACATATTATACGAGCTAAATGATTGTATGAAAGTTTAATTACTCAATATGTTCGTGATAGAACTTAAAAATTCTATTTTAATAAAAGCCGAAAAAGACTTTGTTGCAACGAACTCTTAAAATTTCATTTATAGGGGAGGAGTCAAGGTATGAATTTACACACGAGAAGATTGATAAGATATGGGATAAAAAATTATAAAAAGTATATGATTTTCATGTTTCTCTTGGGTGTTGTTACTTTAGTATTAGCAGCTTTGAGGCCTTTTTTCATTCAGTATTTAATCGACGATATAATAACTTTTCAAAGAATCAACATACTGCCTTTTTTCCTTGCTTTTTTAATAGGTATCGTCGCTTTAGAAAGGATTTTCAGTTATTTTCTTAATACTTATCATCGAAAAGTTAACTTTTTAACTATCAAAAACGAGCAGATAAACCTTTATAATAAAATTCAAAACTCAAAATTTGTTGATTATTCTAAGATGGATTCTGGGGATATAATGAGTAGGTTATTGTCTGATATTGATGAAACTTCTTATGCAATGGCCCTTGTATTACCAACCATGTGTTTAAACTTTTTGAATTTAATAGTTACTTCTGCTATATTGACTTATCTGAATTGGCAATTATTTTTGATAGTACTTGCTTCTTTACCTTTCTATTGGCTTATTATAAGAAGTTCACAAACAAAATTGCAGAATTATTCAAAAATAGAAAGAAAATCTTTTGGAAAATTAACTTCTTCTATAAAAGAAAAGTTAGATGGTCAATTAATTATTAAAGTATTTGGGAAAACAAAATACTTTTCAAATTCATTTTCCAAGGATGCGGAAAATTGGGCTATACAAGCGACTAAAGCAGGGATATTTCAAATAACCATTTTAAATATAGCCTTTTTTATCAGTTATGTAATTCCTGTGATTATATTAGGATTTGGAGGAGTACTTGTGATAAGAGGGAATATATCTTTGGGAACTTTAATAGCTTTTTATTCTTTTGTGCCATGGATATACGAACCCATAGGAATCATAAATGAAAATTTGGTTCAACTACAACGGGTTGAACCTCTAGCTGAAAGATTCTTTGAAATCCTCGATATGCCTGAAGAGGAAAGTGATGGTATATATCTTTTCCCCGAGGATTACAACATCGAATACAAAAACATCTCATTCAAATACAGAGACGAGGTAGTTTTGAAAGGTATAAATCTCTTCATTGGCAAAAACGAAAAGCTAGCATTGGTAGGAACGAGTGGTTCCGGCAAAAGTACGATGGTGAGTCTTCTTGTCAGACTGTACGATCCCACAAACGGTAAAATACTATTAGGGAATAAAAACATAATAGATTACAAATTACAAGAAATCAGAGAAAAGATAAAGTTAGTCAGAGGTAACGAACCCTTATTCAACATGACGGTCAAAGAAAACATAATGCTTGATGATGAATTCACTGAAGAAGAATTCATGAAGGCGGTAAAGAAAGCGAAGGTAGACAAATTCATAGGGCTTTTAGATGAAGGATACGACACGGTAGTGGGAGAAAGGGGAAGTAAGTTATCTGATGGGCAAAGGCAGAGAGTAGCGATAGCAAGAGCATTGATAAGGGAACCAAAGGTATTGATACTGGATGAAGCAACGTCAGGGGTAGATTCACAGACAGAAGAAGAAATATTTGATGAATTGAAAGAGTACGAGATGACTCTGATAATAATATCCCACAGATTATCGACGATAAGAAAAGCAGACAAGGTGATATTATTAAAAGATGGAGAGATAAGAGGAGAAGGAGTACATGAAGATTTACTAAAAAAATCTTCTATTTACAAAGAAATAATAGAAAGTCAATTGGTTGTATGAAAGTTTAATTAGCCATTATTCTTAAAAGAGAGAATGCACCCATATTAAAATAAGGCAAAAAAGAAGATTTGAAGGGGTTATTCCATCAACCATATTTGACAAGGAGCTTAACGTGTTTGAAATACCAGAAAATATATGCTAAAATTAATAATAATGATTTCCTTAGAGGGCGAACAGTGGGAAATCCTACTCACTTTTCCTTATGGGCGGGCAGCGGGGCAAAAGAACAAAAGAAACTTTTCCTTATGGGTGGGCTGCGGGGCGAAAGAACAAAAAAAACTTTTCCTTATGGGTGGGCTGCGGGGCAAAGGGGCGCTAAATATAAAGTTTTAAAGTTCATAAAAGCATTATAACAAGATCAAAACAGGGGGAAATGTTATGACAAATGAGCAAAAAAGAAACTTTTTGCTTTACTCTGCAGGCAGGCTTGTATCTTTAATAGGAACTGGCGTACAAATGATTGCTTTACCGCTTTATATTCTTGATCTTACAGGCTCTGGGACGCTTATGGGTACATTTTCTCTTTTAAGTATGCTTCCAGGATTGATTTTTTCACCGATAGCAGGGGTTTTGGGAGATAGAAGAAATCGAAAGAAAATTATGGTGAATATGGACTATTTACGGGGAGCAATTATACTCTTTATGGCATATTCAGCCTATCAAGGTTGGATGAGCATCGCCTTTATCTTCACTGCCCAAGTATTTATTTCTATATTAGACAGTGTTTTCGGCGGCTCAACCAATGCGATGCTTCCGGACTTAGTCCCTATTGAATTCCTCACAAAAGCAAATTCGCTAAATTCTTCAATAAATGGTATTTCTAATATTATAGGACCAATCCTTGGTGGAATCATATACGGATTTGGGGGAATAAAAGTTGTGTTTCTTATAAATGGAATTTCTTTCATTATTTCTGCTATAAGTGAAATGTTTATTACTTACCATCCGCATTATGAAGGTAAGCAGAAAATATCCTTTAAATCAATGTTTTTAGACATCAAAGAAGGCTTGATTTTTATACGGGGAAGAAAGGGTTTGAAAGAACTGCTTTTATTTGCATTGGTTGTCAATTTTATAATGGCACCGATTCTCACGATCGTATTTCCTTATGTATTAAGGCAAGAAATTGGGTTTACGAGCGAACAGTATGGGATCACTCAATCATCTTTTACAGTGGGGATACTAATTGGTAGTATTTTAATCGGTACTATTTTTTCTAAGAATAATCCGAAAAAATCGATGACATTTGGTTTAACAGTAGAGGCTATCATGTTTTTCATCATTGCAGGTTTATTTTTTCCTAATGTCGTTACCAGATTCGGAGGTGCTTCATGGACCTTCTTAATAATTTTGTACATAAACCTTATGGTAGTAGGCGTGAGCAATGCTTTTATAAATATACCTATTGATACCAACATGCAAAAAATGACACCAACCAACGTAAGATCTCGTGTTTTTACGGTTGTGGAGTTGATTGCTCGAGGAGCTATGCCTGTTGGTATGCAGATATATGGTATTCTTTTAGATTTAATGAAGGGATATCAAATTACACTGTTTGCCAGCATAGTATCAGTTATTGTAATTATTCTCTTTTTAAAAATTGCACCGGAAGAAACGTTCAATCCTAAACCTGTTAGTGAAGAAGTGTGAAAATCGAATCTTGATCAAATCAATTTATCATTTTTAGATCATTGATAAAAATCCGTTGGTTTGATACGGTTAGCTAAATAGGCAGGTGATAATGCGAAGTTTAATGCTTCTAATATGTTTGTCTTATTAGTGCCATTATTCCCTATAATCATGTTTAAGTCCGTGAAATTCAGTTCTATTGATTGAATTCCTCGGAAGTTTTTAATCTTTAAAGATTTTATTATTGTTGACATGATTATACCCCCTTTATCCCAAGCTTAAACAGTTTATAAACAAAATTATCTATGGCTTTTGTAAAATTTAATTCTTGTTTTTCAAACTGTCTTCGAGCGCTATGTAATGTTCTTCATCCTTATCTTTTAAATTTGTTAATATAGTATCGATGGCTATTTCAACCTCATTTATATCTGGAAATTTCTGATCGTGTTCAGGATTTTGTTCATGTGAATATTCATCAAGAATCTTCATAGTACTCTGTTTTTTGTAATCGTCTAAATTCCCTTCAAAAAATTTCTTTGTTTTATTTTTAAAATTGGATCCATCAGGATATTTTGCAAACAGATAAGCTTCAAGGAATCGTCTAGCAATGTTTGGTAAAATATATAATAATTCAAAATTAGTTTTATCTTTTGACTCATAAAAAGTTTTCAATATATAAAAAAAGTAGTTATATTCGCTCTTAAAATCACTTAACACTCCCGGTAATCGTGATATTTTTGTAACCTTATTTACTTGTTCGTTCTCTTCATTGTTCTTTTCTTGAACTTTTTTTATTAAGTAATAGTTCTCTTTGTCATTTTTATTCCTTTTGTTTGGAGTTCCTTTAGGATCCTTTTCAACCATATCTTTTAGCAAATTAAAAAAGTCAAAATTGTGAGTGGTAATAAAAACCTGCCCGCATTCATTTAATTTTTCCCCTAAAAAACCATATACCTGATACATATGGTTACTATCAAGGCTTGATACAGGATCATCTATGAATATCACAGCGTTTTGTTTTTCAAAATTATTCTCTTCTAGTCTTGTCATAAAATAAATGAGCGAAATAATATTTTTTTCTCCTGTGCTTAAATTTTTCGCAATTCCTTCAGACCGTCGGACTTGGTAATAACTATCATCAAGCGGTTTTAACTTAATTTGATCGTCTCTAAAAAAGTGGGTCAAATACTCATTAATTTTTTGGACGCCAACATTAGCGGTCAAAATTTTTGATTTTATTTCCTCTATATCTCTATCAATAACGGAAATATTTTCTTCTATCTCCTTTTTCTGCTTAGATAATTTTTCTATCTCTGATTTTATGTCGAAATATTTTAATTCTTCTTCAGCTTTTGCTGTATAGTGATCAAGTAACTTTTGTTTTGCAGATCTTTTTTCTTCATCTAATTTCTCAACCATATCGTTATTTTTATGAATAATTTTGGTTCTATCACGAAAATAGTGGGTAATTAAGCTGGAGTTAAATTAAGTTTACCAAGGGCAATAAAGATAGTGATTTTTAAATTCTTTAATGTTTTAAAACCAAAAGCCCTTTTAGTAAATCCTCTAAGTTTAGAGTTCATACCTTCTATTTTACCGTTAGAGATATTCGTTTTTATGTGCAACAAGATACCTTCTATGTGATTTAAAAGAGTCTTAGCAGCTTTAATCATTTCAGGTATATTTGATTCTATTACCTTTTCATACCATCGTTTAAAATACTTAGCTGCATAAGAAGGTTTCTTGTAATCGAACATCTTTTTGAACTCAAGTACCAATCCGTAGGCTTGAACTGTATCAAGGTGTTGATATTCCATCAATTCATCGAGTCTAACTTTATCTTTCTTGGTAAGGTTGTTAGGATTTTTTAATAGCAAGTATTTTGTCCTTTTGAGTATTTCATGGTACCCTTTATTCTCTCTGGCTCTTACTTTATCAAGTTGGACACTTAATACATTAAGCACATGGAATTTGTCAAATACTATCTTTGCTTTTGGAAAATGTTTCCTGGCTCCAGCTTTGAAAGGTACCGACATATCCATGCATATGGACTTTATGTCTTTTGGATCACCGTTTTTTTCAGTGTGTCTTTCTTTGAATGATAGGAAGGTTTCTGCATCTTTTCCATCAGCTATATGTACAACCTTTTCTCGTTCCACATCTAAGAAATTGGTTAGATATACATGATGCTTTTTCCTTGCTATTTCATCAACAGATAACGTTTTTATCGGTTCTTTTGAGAAATCTTGTTTTTCTAATTCCTTTGAAACGTAAAAGTCTAATATTCTCCACAATCTATTTTGGGTTGTATTATACTTTTTAGCTATCTCAGCAACCGTCATGTGATTGTACAACTCGAGAATAAACGCTTCAAACAATAAGGTGAATCCAGAGTTTTTTCGAGCCCAAGGAACCTCTACAGTCTTTGTCCCATCATCTGTTTTTATCCTAGGTACCCTAGCATGTATATATGTTTCATATTGGAATAAGTTTAAGTGTCTCCAACTTCTTTGAACCGTATCGTATGCACTGTAATATTTACCGTTGTATTCGAACTTTGCACCTTTTTTGAAATCCACATATATGTTGATTGTATTTCCTTGTTGCTCTATCTTTTCTATGTACCATGGATCTGTTATATTCAGTATCTGTTCAAAGAATTTTGGTAGCTCTTTTCTCATCTGGCATCACTCCTTGTGTATTTTTGTGTTTTCTTACATGATACCAGATTATTTAATCATTTGTTCATGTTTCATTTTTTCTACCCACACTTTTTGGAAGAGAACCATAATTTTATTAGTCTTATCAATAAGATCTCGTATAACGATTTCAATGTCTGATAATTGTAAGTCAAAAGTAATTCTTTCAAAGGGTTTCTCTATTTTTTCTTGCAGTTTTTCAAGCAAATTATCTAATACATTTCCATATTCCTCAATTTTAACCTTTAGATCCTCTATCTTTTTTTCATAATTTTTCGAAAAATCAGGATAAAATCTTTCCTTATCTGTAAACTGTGTTTTATTTATAATATTTTTATGTTCTTTAATTCTCTTTTCACAATCGTTTAAATCCTTTATTAATTTATCGTATTCTTCCGAAAAATGTTTATTCAATCTTTCAAATAAATCATCGGGTAATTTATTTCCGCAAAATTGACAATATTCCTCATTTCTGTGAAGGTCTATACCATTTCTGACCCACCGGTTTAATTCTGGATTGTCTCTAAGCTTTTTTATTATCTGCTGTGCTGTTATTTGCCTTTCACAGATATTTTTGGTTTCGTTATAAAGATAGTTAATTTTCAGATTTATATTTAATAATGAAATATTCACATATTTTGTTTGATTTCTATAAATTCTAAGTAATTTTTGTTCGTCATCTAAAATATATTGATTAATATTTTTGTTAATTTTCTCAATTTTATTTTCTAATACATTTTTATCAAATTCCTTTTGATTAGTAATTCCTAATATGTTTCTTATTTCACGGGCTTTGGCAGTTAAACTATTTTTTAAGCCTTTCTCCTTAGTATTTAACTCTAGTTCAAGTTTTTCGTTATTATCTTCCAATGATTTCTTTTCCTCTTCTTTTTTGGTTAGTTTTTCTTGTAATTCTATTGATTCTTTACCCAGTATTAATACGGGATTAATGCGTTGGGTTTCGTCATTCCATTTAAAATTTTCAAGAACAAAATCTTCATTAAAGACACGAATTGGATATTCATTACCAACACTTTTTTCGGAAATATTTCCATTATCAGTTTGCAGGGTAAATTTTAAATTAGGGTAGTCATGGTGTAACTCTTTTTCTTCCAAACATCTAAATACTCTTGAAAGAGAAGTTTTTCCCGAATAATTCCAACCATAAAAGAAATTAAATTGTTTGAATTCTGGACATTCATCGTCCCAGGTAAAATTATTATAAATACCAAGATTTTTTATAGTTGATAACTTTTCTATTTTCATTCTCTTCTCCTTTCATTTTCCATTCTCTATCACCCCAACTTCTTCCTTCGTTAACTCATATAGCTTATACACCAGTCTATCTATCTCCTGCTCCCATTGGCTGGTATCCGCAAGAGGATTCTCCTTTTTGGAGGAAAGGATTTTATCTACCAACTTTTCTATCTGCTGGACTATGGTTTGATTGGATTGAGTGATTGGGGGAATGGGCATAATCTCAACGTATTGGTTAGATAACCTAAAACCCGTAAAACCATATTGATGAACAATCATTTGAACATATTTATAAATTAATTTTGAATTTAAGATTGCCATTATATATTTAAGATGGCTTCCTGTAAAAAAAGCCATGCTATCCAATGTAAAAATGTTTGCTCCCACCAAACAAAAAGTCGGTTCTTGCGTTATTCTTTGCCACACCACCTTCTCTTTCTCAAACTCTTGGTAGTAAGCAATTTGATCTTGAGTTTCAAACCATTTATTGCCTGTTCTTTTGCGGGCATTGAAGCCTAATTCTGGATATTTTTTGCCCGATTGTTCTAGTTGTCGAATATCAAAGTGGTCAAGAAAATATTTTTTCAAAGAAGGGTAATCATCAATGTTTAATCGTAATGCTGGAAATGTTCCTATCACCCACAATCCTGCCCATTCGTAATAGTAACGCTTGATATCCCTGCCTCGAAGTATTGGTTTTATAACGGCTTCGGTGCGGCGGCGTTCTTCTTCGTCCCTGCAATTGTTCAAAATTTCTTCCCGCTTTTGGCTGTCAATAATAAATGCTTCGTTGAGTCCAGTTTTTATTCCATAATAAATTTTTACATCCCATTCTTTTAAAGGCTTACCTATTTGTTCTATCTTTTCCTTGAGCTTTTGTTCTGTAGCTGAGCCAATAAACCATGCATCTTTTGTGAGGTCAGTAAGTATAACACCGCGTTTTTTTAATTCTGCCTTTATGTCTATAGGTTCGTGGTTTTCCCTTTGTAAAGTTACAGCGTTCAGATTTTTCTCGTTAGGCTTTTTTTGAATTAATAGTATATTAGTGTCTACTGTGGCTGTTTCGAAGATGCCAGGGCCTAAGTCAATTAGTATTTGTGGGTTGTACCTGGCGAAAAAGTTTCTTAGTTTTTCTCCATATCCTGCACGCATCCATTTGTTAGAGGTAATAAAGCAAAGTAAGCCGTTATCTTTTAGCAGTTGTATACCTCTTTCGTAAAACAGCGTGTAAATATCTCCCGTTCGGGCAAAGGTTTCATAATTTAGTTTTTCATAAAGCTTTGCAAGGTTACCTCCATTTTTTTGGAGTTGAATATACGGAGGATTAGCAATTACAACATCAAAACCGCCGTTTTGATGAAACACTTCTGAGAAATAAACTTCAACATCAAATTCAGTATTGCCATTGGTGATTTTGCTGAAGAGTTCGTCAATCTGCTTTTTGTAATCTTGCTTTTTGGAAGGACTAGTCTCGCTAAAAAGCAAGGGTTTTGTTTTTTCTAAGTCATCGAAAAGCTGAAAATTTAAAAGCTTTTTCTCTATTTTAAGTAATGAATCTCCTTTAACTACTTTGTAATCAAGGTTGGGTAGTGGTTTTATGTTGTGAAAATCTTCTTCATCCACGATCATTGATAACCAAAACCTTAATTTGCATATTTCAACTGCCCCGTTATCTATGTCGACTCCATAGAGTGAGTTTTCAATGCAAGATCGCTTAAAATTATAAGTCTTTTCCTCTTTGTCAAGATAAATTGAAAGCAGTTTTCTCATTTTTACTATCTCATGCATCATCCCGATTGGAAAAGCGCCTGAGCCAACTGCTGGATCCAGTACTTTTATGTTTGCGAGTAGTTGATCTAATTCTTTTGCGTTTCGCCTTATGATTTCAGGAATTTGAGTTTCATAACGTGTTGTTTTCTGATCACCTGCTTGGATTCTTTCTTCTTTTTCAAGGGCGATAGCTTCTATTTCAGTAACTGAATCAGCTTTTTCTACAAACTTTTCTAACGCTTTTCTTAAAACTTTACCATGCATTTCTGTTTCAAGATAACTTATCAAACTTTCTTGACACATGTAATGAACTATCTCTCTTGGTGTGTAATAGACGCCGTATTCTTTGTTGAATTTTGTTTCTAAACTTTTTTTACCTGATTTCAAAACTTTTCTATATTCTTCGAAGTTATCTTCTCTTATGGCATTTAGTTTTTCGTAGATTTTACCAAGAAGTTCTGGGTCCAGGGCAACTTCTTTTTCGAGTGGTTCTTCTTCGTTTACAGTGAAGTTGAATCTATCGAAGATATCGAGTATACCGTCTCCTTGATCTACTTCTTTCGTATTATCTGTGTTTGAAAAAAGAGAATCAGGGATCATTATGTCGATTTCTACCCAATTATAATTATTTATGGGATCAAACAATCCACCATTTAAAAATGGTAATTTGCAGTCAAATCTGCTAAAGTAATGGTCAGCATCGCTTCTGTCGGTTCGTAATGCTTCGAAAAAGAGAGGTTCAAGGATGTCGTTGTAGAAATTCTGATAATCTCCAAATTCTTTGTTGAACAATTTTCTCATGAAATCCTTTTGGCCTGTCCCCCAGGGTTGACCTTTTTTAACCCCGAACCAGCCTTTCTTTTGCAGGAAGTAAAGGAAAGTAATTTGAGATAAGAGTTTTTTGGTAAAGTCAACGGTGCTTATATTTTTTGCTTGAAATTCTTGTTTTACTTCTGGATTCTGCTTGACAATATTATCAAGTTCTAGTTTAGTTTTAATAAAAAGATCTCTGTATTTTTGGAAAAATTCATCTGTTACTATTTCGACGTTGAATGCTTCTTCTAAATCTTCAAGGGTTGGTTTGTATTCATCGTTCATTAGTATTGGGATAAACCTGCTTTGAGCAGTATGGCTATTTTCATTTTTACCAACGAGGAAAGACCATCTTTTTGCAGGTGTGAATTCTTCTTTGGCTTTGACCTTCCCAGGAATTTTTAGGTCAAAGCTATAATCCATCTTAACTAGCGAAAATCTCCAATCTTGGTTCTCTGGTGAGACAAAAGCAACCAGAGCAGCATCTTTTAATTTCCCACCTCTTGAGCCTTTTAAGTACCAAGCTATGAAGTTTCTTTGCATGGCTCTAGCTCGCTCAAGTGAGGTTTCTTTTTTTAACTGCACGATGAGTAAATCGATTTCTTTGCCATCATATGAATACTTACCGATTCTTTCTAATGAACTTATGTAAGGTTCAAATGCATGGGGAATATAGCTACCTCTGTAGACAAAAGGTTTCTCTTCAAAGGATTTCAAGAGATTTTTAAGGAAAAGTAAAAAGTCGTCTTTATTGAAAGGATTTTCGAAAATTTTAACTACGAGATTTCTGGCTTGTTCTCTATTCATCATTATCCTCTCCTAAATACAGTGATAATATTACTTCTCTTTTACCTTCTGTTACAGCAGCAGTTTGTGCATAGTGGCTTTTAAGGAAGGTTGGTGAGATTTCACTTTGTAAAACACCAATAACTTTTAACGGATTTTGTATCTCTTTGGATATCTTGTTTAGTGCAGTGAGAGTTTTTTTCACTGTTTGTTTTGGTATACCGCCTTCTTCAATCTTGGTTATAATTTGATCAAGATATTCTTCCTGTTCTTCTGTGAGTTGTTTTGCGTTTTTTTGGGTCACTTTTAAGATTTTGAGAAGTTCGATTTCATTTTTAGAACCTCTCTGGCGGGTGTCAACGATGATTTCTTCGATGGTTGCGTCATAGAATGTGCTTTTATTTTTATCTAATAGTTCATAGTAATGTTGAGTTAGAATATTCGTTCTTTTTTCATTAGGTGTACTTTCAAAAATCTTTGCGGCGGTTAAAAAGTCTGTCTCTTTCGCTGGTTTGCTTGTATTCGATAGATAGAATTTCATTAATTTACCTTTTCTGAAAAACGTGATTAGGGATTGAGGAAGAGCTATGTCTTTGAGCGGTTCAGAAAGTACCTTTGCAGAACGAGCTTTCTTTGGTAGTTGCTTTACTTTTTCAAAAAGTTCGGGATTATTTTTTTGGATATCTTCAATTAATCTTAAATACTTGAGTTCGCTTTCTTTCTCTTCTTCTGGTTCAATAGTATCCTTTGAGAGTAATTTGTTAAATAATTCGTGAGAAGAGACAGGTTCTCCTTCGGTGAGAATCGAGGTGTCTCCACCTAGCAATGTTAAAAATGCTTCGATTTTTGAACGAGCTATGGTTGTTAACTCTATTTGGGAATCAGCTTGTTTGGTTGGGAAAAAGTTAAATGTATAAATTTTGTTAAACGGGGTGTCTATACGGTTTATTCTCCCTACCCTTTGCATCAACCTTGTCGGGTTCCATGGTATGTCATAGTTGATTACAATGTTTGACCTGTGTAGGTTAACGCCTTCAGAAAGTACTTCAGTGGAAATGAGTATTTTATAATCATCTTTTTGGTTTTTTGCCCTTGCGTCGAAATTTTCTATTACTATCTCTTTAATTGCTTCTGGTGAATTTCCATGAAAAACAAGGGCAATGTTACCTAAAGAATTATTTATATTTTCACTCAAATACTCTGCAGTCTCTTTTGACTCTGTAAAGATAATTATTTTCTTATTTTTCAAGATATTGTGGTTTTTCAAATTTTCAAGTAGGGTTTCAAGTTTCGGGTCCCTTTTTATAGACTGCCACATTGTTCTTATTTCTCTTAGAATTTCAAGATCTTTGTTGAGATCTTTTTCAAATTCTGGGTTAAAATCTTTACTTTCGTACTTTTCGGCTTTTCCTTCTTCTATAAGTTTCTGAATCGTTTCATCATCTTCAGCTTCGGATAGTTCGAAGATTTTGTTTATGTACTTTTTGCTTATGTATACTCTTCCTTCTCTATATTCTTTAATAAACATTTCATAGTAGTGGATGAATCGTTCTATGCTTTTTTTAAATGAATAGAAGCTACTTTCAAGGCGTTTTACTAGTAGAACTTTCATAAAACCAACCATATTTTTTTGGGATTGTTCTTGCTGGGAATTTATACCTTTTTTTAAATAGAGCAAGGGTGTATAACGGGCATATTTGAACTCTTGGGTTATTAGCCTGATACTTTCCATGAAGATGCTGTCTTCATGGTCATTTAATTGATAATAGAACGGTTTGGGATCTTCTACTTGCGGGAATTTTATTTTGTTTTTCTTTAAATCTTCTGCAAAGTATTTTTCGATTTCCCTTCTTGTCCTTCTAACCATTAGATATTTTAATACTTTTTCGCGGATTTCTTTTGCATTACTTTTTGTAATTTCTAAGAATTTGTTGTAATCTTTTTGACGGTCAACCTTTTTTAACTTACCCTCAAGTCTTCCAAAGAACTCTTCTAGATTAGTAACGCCTGGAATATTGCTTTTTTTGGTATTCTGGAAGAGTTTGATGAGTGAGAGAAGATCCTTAGGTGAATTGTTGTAGGGAGTGGCAGATACTAAGATAACTCTTTTTCCACGAGCAATTTCGGCTATTTTTTCATAATTGATATTCGCCTCATTTCTGAAACGATGTGCTTCGTCAATGATTATATTTTTATATTCTCTTTGTTCTATAAGCCTTTTAGCCTCGTCAATTTTGCCAATTGATACAAAATTAGCTGGTAGATGAAAATCTGAGAAAACATTTTGCCAGGAACCGGGATTGTTTTTATTAAGTAGAGCTGGTGGAGCTATAACAAGGGTTCTACCATCAAGCTGTCCTGCTAACATCGCACTGATGTAGGTTTTCCCGAGACCTACTACGTCAGAAATAAAAACTCCACCGTATTCTTCTAATATCCTTTTCGCATTTATAACAGCTTGCTTTTGGTATTCAAAAGTTTTGAAATTTTCAGGAAAATATTGAGAGAAGATTTCATCGCTTTTACTTAGTTCTTCTTTAAAATACTCATATAGGAATTTGAGATACAGCTCGTATGGGGTGATTGTTTGATTGAGCCAGGTTCTTTCGCTTATTGTTTGTATATATTTTTCACTGACATCTACAGCTTCTTTCCATAGCTCCTCAAATTGCCGTTTTGCAAACTCGTAATCTGAACGGTTCTTTAACTCGACGTTGAATTCAAGGTTATCCAGCAGTCCAGATTGTGTAAAATTGCTTGAGCCAGTGATAACCCTTCCTACATCTCTGTCTCCCTCTTTGAAAGTCATAATGTATAATTTTGCATGAATATTTTGTGAGGGGTAAGCCTTTATTTCTAATTTTCCATCTTTTATCCATTCAACAAACTTTTGAACCCCTTCTTCAACATTTTGGTTATCTTCTGAATCACTCATCTCACTTTCTACCATCTTTTCAACCTCTTGTTTCGTTTCTGAATGTGACAGAATTTGATTTCCTGGTGTATTTATTAAATCGTAAGTTTCTTTACTAGTTCCAATTCCAATTAGTATTTTGATTTTTTCAGTTTTTTCTAGCCATTTATATATAAGATGAAATCCACTTATATAAAAGTATGCAACTAAACAATCGAAGGATTGACAATCCTTTATTAACTGTTCAAATCTATCTTTGAGGGTTTGATTGGGTGCGTTTGTTATAAACGTTAGATCTGACATTGATTTCACAAATTCGTGAATGTTATTAGATGGATAGAGATCGCTTTCTTTATTCATAAATTATTATCCCATCTCTTTTCTCTTCGATTTATTTTGATTATAGTCATAAGAAACTTTGGTGGTCTAATGCTTTCACAATCTCATTTTCGGCTTCTTGTATTGAGTCAGAGTTAATTATAAGGGGAGTATATCCCGATTTTATAATTACTTCTTTAGATTTTTTCCCCATAGACTTTGCTACCCAAACATTGCAATCAGAAAGGATTTCCATTATATCTTCAACTTCTGAGTGTTTGTGTTGAGTAAATTTATCGTTTATTCTTTCCTCAACGAAATTCAGCATGTCATTCTCTAATTCATATATTCTATATTTCTCAGACATTCCAAAATGTGTGTTGTTTACACTGTTCCCTTTTATCCCTAATGCTATCTTCATGATATCTCTCCTCTTATTTTAGTAATATTTGAATACAAAAGCGCCTGTTTTTAGTCCTCCGTTTAGCCTCTTTGCAATAACATCATTAATCTATATCTTTTTCCACACACTTTTTTTGCCTTTGCCAAAATTTTCTATATAACCTTCTTTTCTGAGATCGTTCAACACTTTTCTGATCTTAGTGTCAGAAGTTAATGGGGATTTTTTTCTAAGTTCATCTATAGTGAAAGTATCTTCACGATTTTCAAGTATTTCTCTTCTTATATCGTAGTATATGCCGCCGGTAAAATCTTTTTTAGTTTCATATTTAGATGCCACTTCTGAAACTATTGTGGGGATGTTATCCTTTTCATGTGACATGACAGCTTGAAAGAAACGTAAAGTCCATTCATTTGCCAATTTTCTGTTTCCAGCGAATATTATTTGAAACCCAGGATGATAAGCAAAAATTTCTGCTAAAACTTTAGATAAATAGGATGGTGTGTACGCCTTCAGCTTAGTTGGATTCAAAAAATCGGAGTAATTTGCTTCAACAACGAAAGCAGAATGTTTGTACTTAGCCAATTCACCAAGCTTCATGTGTAAAAGAGGCAAATTTCCAATATCTCCAATAAAATTGGTAAAGGTTTTTCTTTCAGCAACCGCTATTATCCCGCTTTCACTTAGTAAGGCATAATCGCCGGCTTTGAGCTGAGCTCTTTCAACGTTGCAATTGGCAAATTTCCATGGATATCTTTCATTTATGTCGATCAATATATGAAGATGATGATCCCCTTTTGCTGTTAATTTAACTTTAGGGCGATGTTCTTTTAGCCCTTGTTCCGTTCTCCAAAATATCTGTTCGTATTCTCCTTCTTTATTCTTATACTTCTTTTTTAAAAAGAGGAAGTCGCATCTTTTGTTTTGTGCTCTGTCAAGAACTACCGACAACCTTTTTCCATAACGATTTAACGATATAATCGGAACTTTTTCAATCACTTGGTAATTGCTCGACGGGTCTTCCGTGTCTCTCATGCAAAAAATATGCTTACCAGCACCTGGCCATTTGTCCTGGACAAATAGTGATAATATTATTTTTTCTTCTTCTCGGATAGTTACCCTATAAGGAAATCTGTATTTTTCCGTTGATTCTAGAACCCATAAAAAAGAACCCATCTTGCATTCACCTTTTTTGCAAAATAGAAAATACTCAATATTTCTTTCTATGTCTAATTTTATAATATTTTTTAGTTTTTACAAAACTGATTTTCTTTTTATTGAATAATATCTTCTCTTAATAGATAACTCCCGAAGTAGCATGCGGGAGTTACTTTTTTATTTAAATTACGGCATTGCTTTAAAAATTTTAATAAAATACTTGACTTTCTTGAAGTTCTATTTTATAATCTTTGTAGAATATTTATTATTATATTCAAAATCTTAAAGGGGGAGATAAAATGTCAAAATCAACCGGCGGGTTACATGTTTTAATAAAAAACCGTGATTTTCTACTTCTGTTCTTCGGTAGGCTAGTATCCAGTGTCGGATCTGCTATTTTTATTATAGCCATTCTTTGGTCGGCTGCAGCTGAGATAGGCGGGGTAGGTGCAGTTAGTACTGTTTTAAGTACTATAGCTGTTACGAATATAATTTTTTCTCCTTTTGCAGGTGTTTGGGCAGATAGATGGAAAAAGAAAAATATCCTTGTGATAACAGATTTAATCAGTGGCGGAATCCTTATTTTACTGGGTGTTTTCTTTGGAACATATTTCTATCAAATTTGGGTATTGATAATAACAATTTTTGGATTACAGATCTGTGGTACTTTATTTGGTCCTGCGTTGTTGTCGTTAATCCCGATTATGGTAAACGATGATGAGCTTTCTCAAGCTAATGCCATGATTTCAATGACAGATAGACTTTCTCAACTTATTGGGATGGCTATTGGTGGTGTGATTGTGTCTTTAGTGGGAATAAAATGGGCAATTTTAATCGATGGGTTGACTTTTATTTTCTCGGCAGTCTCTGAAATGTTCATTAAAGCAGAAGAAAAAGGCAGAAAAGAAGAGGAAGCTGAAAAAAATGGGATGATTTTTTCAGATATAAAAGAAGGTTTCAAAGTGATATGGTCCAATGTTCAACTTAAAGGGTTAATAACCTTAGAGACATTAGATGATTTTTTTGGAACCACGATATTCGTTTTCCTACCTGTATTGGCTAGTGAGATACTGAAAGTAGGTCCTGGTGAATATGGAATTATGCAAACGATGTTGGGCGCAGGCTCTTTTATAACCGCCCTCGTTCTATCATCAATTAAAGAGATAAAAATGAAGTACCTGGCACTGATGCTATCCTCCGTTTTGGCAGGAGTATTTCTGGCTTCTCTTGGTATAGTTAACAGTTATATATACGTCTTGATTGCCTTGTTGATGTTGGGTGTTATGACTGAGATAGGAAATATCAATGAAAATCTTTTGATTCAAAGAATTACCCCTGAAAACACAAGGGGACGGGTTTTTGCGTTGCGATCAACGATAGATAATTCGCTGAGACCTTTTTCTTATGCTTTTGCAGGGATAATGGCAACATTTTTTTCATTGAAAAGTTTGTTCTTTGTGTTTGGAATAATAACTAGCATACTTGGAATATTTTATCTATTGATACCTTATCAATTGAAAAAGAGGAATGTTTCCTAAAAATTTGACGATCTTTCGAAAATATGATATAATTTTTCTGAAGTAAACCGGAGCGTAGCGCAGTTGGTAGCGCGTCAGCATGGGGTGTTGAAGGTCGCTGGTTCAAATCCAGTCGCTCCGACCAAAAAATACGGGGTTTTTCCCCGTATTTTTTTAAATTAGATTATTATTTTACCGAATTTTTCTTCTACTATTTCTTTAATATCCTTTTTGTTCACAGCTTTTATATATTGGCTTATTGGGAATACTCTAAATCCATGTTTTAACGCGTCTTCTATCGTTGCTATTACGCATACGTCTCCTGCTAAGCCTAAAATCACTAAATTTTCTATCTTATGCTTTCTCAGAAGTTCGTCTAATTCTGATTCAATTTTTCTTTCAATGTCTTTGTAAAATGCTGAATAGCTATCTCCATCTATTTCTATACCTTTTTTTATAACGAAGTCGTAAGTATTTATAAATAGTTGATTCCCAAAGGTACCTTTTATACAGTGAGGGGGCCATTTTTCAAAAGAGATGTGATTTTCAGGGTGATCATCCATACTGGCAAAAATCTTAAAATTTCTCTCTTTCATTAAAGTCAAAAATTCGTTTACCTGATCGATCCACTCTTCGGTTGTTCCACTTACTGGAAGTTCTTTAGGGCATCTTTCGGTAAATCCGTTTTGACAATCAACACATAATATTGCTGTGTTTGAAGGAGATAATTTTAATGCGTTTACTATATAATTGGTAAAATCGTAAGGTGTTTTGTTGTTTTCCAACATTTTTTTAGCCTCCTTTTCTATATAGCGCCCCTTCGCCCCGCTCCCCGCCCGTTTTTAGGAAGGGACCTGCGGTCCCTTGGACCCAGGCGTTAAGGGGCAAGCCCCTTAAAAACCCCAAAACCTAATTTTGTTTAATAAAAGTTTTTTGCACAAGACTGCAAAAGGGCAAGCCCCTTAAAAACCCCAAATTCGCGTAACATCATTTGCTTCGCAAATGAGAATATGGAAATTGTTTCTAAAGCATTATAAAAACGTTTTGCACAAATCAGCAAAAAGCTTTTTGCACAGAACAGCACAAGGGCTTCGCCCTGCAGCCCGCCCCCTTCTTTGGCCGGCTTGGTCTAACTTTTACCCACTAATTTTAAATTTGACTAATCCCAAATATTCATGCCAAGCAGAAGAAGTTGCTTCTAAGAATCTCATATCCGGTAAGAAATCATACCATTTCAATTCTTCTCGGGAAATCTTATAATCTGTGGGAACGGGAACAACATCTATGTTTGTATAACTTTTGAAATAATTCATAGCCCTTGGTAAATGTATTGCACTTGTGATTAAATATATTTTTTGTACTTCATCGCTTTCCAATAGTGTAAGCGTAAATTCCGCATTTTGCTTTGTGTTTTTGGCAAGTGGTTCTACATAAATATCGTTTGGTTTGACTCCCATTTTTAGCAATTCTTCTTTCATTATTTGAGCTTCTGGTATCTCCGTGCCTAGGAGTTTCCCGCCAGTTACAACAATAGGAATCTGTAAATTTTTGTAAAGTAAGAAACCTTCATAAACCCTTTTCATAGCGCTATCAGATAACTCTCCGGATCCTTCCCTTGGGGTTTCAGGAATTATTCCGCCTCCAAGTACAACTATTACCCCTTTTTCTTGAGTATCATCCAACTGAGAAACATTCACAGGAGGATATCTATTTTCCAACGGTAAAACAATTATTTTTGCAAACCATCCAGAAGAAAATATATAGATTACAATACTTAGCGTTAAAAGAGAAAAAGATAGTTTTTTCCTTCTTATTAGCTGGATGATTAAAAATATTATGCAGAGTGAGATAAAAATACCTGGAATTTCTATAAAAGATGTGAAAATATCATAAAATATAATAAGCCCCCCTAAAAATATATAAAATGAATGTACTCAACATTACATAGAAACCTAGTGGAACCTTGGTGACTTTCTTTTTTGTGTTCGATAAAATAATTAGGATTATGCTGATAATTATTACGGGTAATATATAAATACCAATAAGAAGAGAGAGGACTGATAGAAATTTCACGTCTCCAAAACCCATTTTCCCATTTCGCCAATAATAAAAGGTAATTAAAAAGGTGATGATGGTAAAAATAAGATTAAAGTAATCAAAGTTTAGTAAAGCAATTGCCAAAATAACTACTATTCCTAGATCAGGAATGATAAAGGTGAAATAATCATATAACCCTATATACAAAAGACTATTAGCAAAAAGCAAATTTTGCCAGTTAAAAGAGGTAATTATGACAAACATATTTACAACTATATAAGATAAAACGATAATTAGGACCTTTTTATTCTTTTTCAGTGTTTTTTACACCTTTTCTATTACTTCCATTTCCTCTTTAGTCAAATTTTTATTCAGAATTTCTTCAAGTCCATAGATGTACCACATGTATTTATCTTTTATTTCTTGGTATATACTTTTGGCTTCTTCGAATTTCTTAACCTTTAAGTAGGGGATAACCAATAACAATTTAAAGTGTTCATTTTCTTTATCTTGGTCTATATATTTTTCTAAGAAGTTTTGAACTTCTTTATATTTACCGTTTTCAAACATTACTTTAGCCCAAACTTCTATGTCGGTTGAATATTCAGGTGTCGTATTGAGAATTTCCTCTTTGAGTTCATTGGCTTCTGTAGTTCTCGATAATTTTTCATAAATAGTGGATAACTCATACTTACCCAATACGCTGTTCGGGAACCTATTAAGGAATTTTTCTAAAATGTGGGCGGCTTTTTCATAATCCCCTTTTTGCATGTAAGCATCGGCAATCATGAAGTAAGTTACATAATTGTTGGGTGAAAGTTCTATTTCTTTTTTCCAAATTTCAGCTGCTTTTTCGTATTCGCCTAAATTAAAGTATAGTTCACCTAATTCTGATAAAGCAGCTATATTCCAAGGGTCTAATTTAACAGCTTTTTCTAGATACTCTTCCCCCTCTTCCATTTCGCCTTTTTCTACTAAAACTGAGCCCATTAATTCGTAGGCTGGAGCGAAACTTGGATCAATTTTGAGTATAAAATCTACGACGTCTTTCACGAACTCAAAGTTCTTTTTATCTGCTTCCAATAAGACGGTATCGAATAGTCCATTCAAAGATATATGTACTAGGTCGGAGTAATTGATTTGGAACTCGGAAAAATAAGCCAAAAATTCGGAAAGGACGAAAGGATAAATCACAAAGTTGGAGGTTAAACCGGGTAAGTGTTCAACAAGTTTTTCGATTTTCTTTGCTTCTTCAATAAATTTTGAGTTGTTTTTTAAGTCAGCCTTCATTAACTCAAAATCTCCTTCGTACAAGAACTCACAAAGCAAGATTGGAAAAGGGGTTAAATCAGTTATTTCAATCTCTTCTTCTCCAATGTTAAACTTTACTATATGCTCCATGGGTATCTCCTCCTCTTTTAGTTGAATTACAGTTTTTAGAAATTTTAAAACTTTATAAATAGCGCCCCTTCGCCCCGCTGCCC
>NZ_AZRJ01000013.1:0-108129 GCF_002895495.1 Petrotoga sp. HWHPT.55.6.3
GGGCAGCGGGGCGAAGGGGCGCTAAAATAGTGAAAAATTCTGATAAAGGAGGAAATGATGTATTTAGAAAAAATAGTAGAAACAAAAAGGGAAGAAGTAGCAAAGCTAAAAGAAAAGAAAATCTCCTTAAAAGACACCTTCAAAAAAGGAAAATTAACTTTAATAGCGGAAATCAAAAAAGCCTCGCCAAGTAAAGGGATCATTTCAACGAATTTTGACCCACAAAGGCAGTTAGAGTTATATATAAAAGGTGGTGCAGATGCTATTTCTATTCTAACTGATGAAAAATACTTTCAAGGTAGTACAAATATTTTAAAAGAGTTAAGAACCAAAACAAACCTTCCTATTTTAAGAAAAGATTTCATAATCGATCCTATACAGATTTACCAGTCATTATTTCTTGGTGCCAACGTTATTTTACTCATAGCTTCAATACTAACAAAAAAAGAGATCTCTGATTTTCTTAAGATATCAAAAGATATTGGTTTAGAAGCTATAGTCGAAGTTCATAACCCCCAAGAATTAACAAAGGTTTTAGATACTGAAACTGAAATCTTGGGAATAAATAACAGAGATTTGAATGATTTTTCTGTTAGCTTACGAAACACAGAAAAACTACTTGAAGAACTTGAAAAATTAGATAAACGTAAGGATTTTTATGTTATTTCAGAAAGTGGGATTAAAGAAAAAAGTGATATCGATTATCTTAGAAGTTTGGGGGTAGATGGGGTATTAATTGGAGAAGCTCTAATGAAAGAAAACGATCCTGTTTCGAAGATTGGAGAACTATTTCCAGAAAAAAGGAGCAATTTACAGTGATTAGGATAAAAGTTTGTGGAATCACAAACATTGAAGACGCTATTAACATATCCGAAGCCGGGGTAGATGCTTTAGGTTTCATTTTAGCTGAAAGCCCAAGAAAAATTGAATTATCAAAGGTTCTTGAAATATCTAAAGAGTTACCCCCCTTTGTAAGTAGGGTAGCTGTAGTAGTTAATCCTGTCAAAGAAGAAATTGAAAAAATTGAAAGAAGTAAAGTATTTGATTACGTTCAATTTCACGGATCAGAAGACGTAAATATAATTAAAAATTGCAAGTTAAAAACAATAAAAGCTATTAAAATTGAAAATAAGAGTTCTTTGGAAGAAATATCCAAGTACAATGATTTTGTGGATTACTTCTTATTTGATACAAAAATTGGTGAAAAGATAGGTGGTACAGGGCATACTTTCAATTGGGAGATTTTAAAAGAAGCTAATATAAAAAAACCGTTCATCTTAGCGGGTGGTTTGAGCCCAGAAAACATAGTTGAAGCTATAAAAACGATTAAACCCAATGCTGTTGATCTAAACAGCAAAGTTGAATTGTATCCAGGTAAAAAAGATATTAGGTTAATAAAAGAAACTATCGATAGGATAAATTCTATCAAAATAAAATAATAAAATTAAAAGGGTGGGAAGCGGGGCGAAGGGTCTTTAACGCACGTTTTAGAAACAAGATTTTGATTTTAAAAGGGTCACAGGGCGGAGCCCTTTTGCAGCTTTGTGCAAAATGTTTTTTATAAAGCTTTAGAAGTAACTTCCAAATTCTCATTTGCGCAGCATTTTGCAGCCTTATGCAAAACGCCTTGTTCATAATTCCTTTGAAATAATTTCCAAATTCTCATTTGCGCAGCAAATGATGCACGGGGATCTTAAGGGGTTTACCCCTTGTTTGCTGCACTATGCAAACTGTGTTTTTAGATGAATTTGACTTTGAACTTGGTTTTGGGGATCTTAAGGGGCGAAGCCCCTTAATGTATGGGTTTATGGGACCGCAGGTCCCTTTCTAAAGAAGGGTGGGAAGCGGGGCGAAGGGGTGCTATAACAAACTTTTTAATTGCAAAAAAATAAAAAAGGAGGATGAAATTTTATGAAAAAAGCTTATTTTGGTCAGTATGGAGGTAGATACGTTCCAGAGACGTTGATTCCAGCGCTCGAAGAGTTGGAGGAAGCTCACGAAAAATATTCAAAAGATCCTGATTTTATAAATGAATACCAAGGTTTGTTGAAAGATTACTGTGGAAGGCCCACCCCTTTATATTTTGCTGAAAGATTCACCGAATATCTTAATGGTCCAAAAATATATCTAAAAAGAGAAGATTTAAACCATACGGGGGCGCACAAAATTAATAACGCGTTGGGGCAAGTATTACTTGCAAAAAGAATGAATAAAAAAAGAATAATAGCAGAGACTGGTGCAGGCCAGCATGGTGTGGCAACAGCAACCGCTGCAGCTAGATTTGGGTTGGAATGTATAGTTTACATGGGGGCAGAAGATATCAGAAGACAAGCGCTCAATGTATACAAAATGAGGATGTTGGGAGCAAAAGTAGTGCCTGTATACAGCGGTAGCCAAACTTTAAAGGAAGCCATAAATGAAGCTATTAGAGACTGGGTTACAAACGTAGAAAACACCCACTACGTTATAGGTTCTGTTGTAGGACCACATCCATATCCTAAAATAGTTAGAGATTTTCAAAGGGTTATTGGTGATGAATCTAAAAATCAGATTTTAGAAAAAGAAGGAAGGTTGCCTGATTATATAGTTGCATGTGTTGGCGGAGGTAGTAACGCTATGGGTATATTCTACCCTTTTATAGAAGATAAAGATGTTGAATTGATAGGAGTGGAAGCTGCAGGAAAAGGATTAGAAACTGGCCAACATGCCGCTTCTTTAACTGCGGGGAAAATAGGCGTCCTTCACGGGAGTAAATCTTACGTCTTACAAGATGATGACGGTCAAATTCAACTGGCATATTCTATTTCTGCAGGTTTAGATTATCCGGGTGTGGGACCTGAACATAGTTATCTACATGATGAAAAAAGAGCTCAGTATGTATCGATAACAGATGAAGAAGCGTTGAAAGGTTTTGAACTTTTAACGAAATTGGAGGGAATCATCCCAGCATTTGAAAGTTCCCATGCAATAGCTTACGCTATGAAAATTGCACCATCACTTGATAAAGATAAAATCATGGTGATAAATCTTTCTGGAAGAGGAGACAAAGATGTCGATTCTTATATAAAACTTGGTAGGGAGGCACTAGAATGAGCAAAATAAGTGAAGTTTTCAAAAATAGCAAGGCTTTAATCACCTATATAACAGCCGGAGATCCGAACTTAGAGGCTACAAAAGAAATTATATTAGAATTGAACAAAGATGGTGTTGATATTATAGAGGTAGGAATACCTTTTTCCGATCCTTTAGCAGATGGACCAATAATTCAAAAAGCAAGCCAAAAAGCTTTAAAAAATGGGGTTACCCTTAAAAAAATTTTTGAAACCTTGAATGAAATCAAAGAAGAGGTTACTTGCCCACTCGTTTTAATGGGTTATTACAACTCAATTCTCAATTATGGTATCGACAATTTTATAACAGAAGCCGTGAATACAGGCATCTCTGGAGTAATAATTCCTGATTTGCCTTTTGACGAAGAAGAGGAATTTTACGCAAAAATAAAAGAAAACGGTATCGATCCTATTTTACTAGTTGCTCCAAATACCTCTGAAGAGCGACTAAAAGAAATCTCTAAGGTATGTTCTGGATTTTTGTATTGTGTATCTATTATGGGAGTAACAGGGGATAGCCAAGCACCTATGGAGCATTTGAAAGAGTATTCACAAAGAGTGAGAAATTATGTTAATATACCTTTAGCTATCGGTTTTGGAATAGATAGCCCAACAAAGGCTAAAAATATTATTGAATACTTCGATGGAATAATTGTGGGAAGTGCCCTAATAAAAATAATCGATGAAAACAGTTATGACAAAGGTAAGTTGCTTAAAGAAATAAAAAGATTTACTAAAAGTTTGAAAGTATGGTGAAAAAAATAGAGGCTACTCGCCTCTATTTTGGTTTAATACTCTATATGGAAACTTCCATAATTCCCTATGGGGAAATCTTCTTCTTGAACATCTTCTAATCTACTGAACCCATTTCCTTGTAAGATGATAGTTTTTAGTTTCAAAACTTTTTCTTTTTCTCCTTGTGCAACCACCTCAACCGAACCGTCGGGTAAGTTTCTAACGTACCCTTCAAGTTGAAGCCTTACTCCATGCACTCTTAAAAAATGTCTTAATCCAACACCTTGAACTCGCCCATACAGTATCCATCTTTTGCAAACCATAGGAAGATATACCTTAATTTCTTGAACGAGCTAACACCAGCATTCTCAAAAGTTGAGCAATCGACATCAACGCAGCTGCCACGTAGGTCAACGCAGCGGCTGATAACACCTTTTTTGCACCTGATACTTCTTCTTTAGACATGCCCATAACGGGTAAAAGTTTCAAAGCCCTACTACTTGCATTGAACTCAACTGGTAACGTTATAACTGAAAATAAGACCACGAAAAGAAACAAGAAAATTCCTGCATTCAGTAAGAAAGGTGTAGAAAAAATTAGTCCAATGAAAAAGATAATCCACGCCATATTAGAACCAAAACCTGCCAACGGTACTGCCAGATTCCTAAGAACTAAAGGTTTATAACCCTTAGCATGTTGTATAGCATGACCTGCTTCGTGAGCCACAACTCCTAATGCCGCTATAGACGAACTGTTATAAGTGGAGTCAGAAAGTCTCAAAACTTTTTTTGTAGGGTCATAATGATCGCTCAAAGTACCTCTTACTCTTTCGACTTTAACATCATATAACCCAACGGAATCAAGTAATCTTCTGGCAAACATATAGCCTGGCTCTCCAATTGATGCCTTTACCCGAGAATATTTGTTGAAAGTACTGCTAACTCTACTTTGAGCCCAGATAGCTAATATCAATGGTGGTATCAACAACAACATAGTAGTATAATACATGACTATTCACCTCCATTTACTTTGTAAATAAGCATTTTAAATCTATACTTCATAAAAAATTTTAGCACCTTTTCATTTAGTCTATTTTACAGATGTGTATACTTTTATACCTATTAATTTTGAATTACGGAGAAAAAAATCTTTTGAAGTTGACAAAAATCTTTTTTCTTGATAAAATAAATTTAAAGGAAAGTTGAGGAGAGAGCATAAATGGTTACAAAGGTCTTAATCGAAAATGAAAATAAATATTATTGGTATTTTAGCAAGACACCCATTTTGGTGGCTTTGTTTTGTCGTATAAAAACATAGTCCGCAAAGATTCCAAAATGGGTGTCTACTCTTTTAGTAGGCACCTATTTTTTTTACAGATACTTTAGAAATAAATTAAGGGGGCGAAGGGGCGCTAAAACAAGTTTTAGAATCTCTAAAGACAATATTTTTAAAATTCGGAGGTGAATTCTGGTGGTAATTGTAATGGAGGAAAATGCAACAGAAGAGGAAATCAGAAATGTTATTAAAAAAGTGGAAGAAGTAGGTTTTAAAGCTCATCCTGATAAAGGAGAAAATCACACGATCGTTGGGGTAGTAGGAGAAGGTGACAGGGAATACATTTTAAGCAACATTGAAACATTCCCGGGGGTTGAAAGGGTTGTAGAGATAACTCAACCTTTCAAATTAGCAAGTAGAACATTCAAATCTAAAGATTCAATATACGACATAGGAGGGATAAAAATAGGAGGAGAAAATTTTTTAACGATTGCTGGACCTTGTGCAGTCGAAAGTAAAGAACAGGTTTTAGAAACCGCTCTATTCTTAAAAGAGAAAGGGGTTAAATTCCTAAGAGGTGGAGCTTATAAACCAAGAACTTCTCCATATTCTTTTCAAGGCTTAAAGGAAGAAGGATTAAAAATTCTCAAAGAAGTAAGTGAAGAAACTGGTCTAAAGATAGTTACAGAAGTTATGGACACCAGAGAGGTCGAGTTGGTTTCAAGATATGCTGATGTTTTACAGATAGGAACAAGAAACATGCAAAATTTTGCGCTTTTAAAAGAAGTAGGTAAGCTCAACAAGCCAGTTTTACTTAAAAGGGGTCTATCAGCTACATATAAAGAATTTTTAATGTCAGCAGAATATATCATTTCTGAAGGGAACAACCAAGTTATACTGTGTGAAAGAGGAATTAGAACATTTACTGATGAAACCAGAAATACCTTGGACATCAGTGCAATACCTGTAATCAAAAGATACAGCCATTTACCTATTATAATCGACCCAAGTCACGCCAGTGGAGATTGGAGATACGTCGCTCCTCTATCAAAAGCTGCTGTAGCCGCTGGTGCTGATGGATTAATAATAGAAGTCCATCCGGATCCTAAAAACGCTCTCTCTGACGGTAAGCAATCTCTAAATTTTGAGCAATTCAGTGAATTAATGGATCAAATAAAAGCCTTATTAGAAATAGACAGTAAAATCTTAGCCTGAGACACAAACAACGTTGTTATTGGGAGGAACGATTAATGTTATTCGACACCGCGATAATTGTTGGCACTGGATTGATTGGAACTTCATTAGCATTAGCCTTTAAAGAAACAAAAGAAGTTAAAAATATCATTGGATACGATATCGATAATAACTCTTTAAAAGAAGCTTTAAAGTTAGGAGCTATCGATGAACCTGCCAAAATATCAGAAATTTCAAAAGCGGATTTAATAATTTTTGCAACGCCAGTAGAAAGTATAAAAAGTATTTTACATGATACAATTAGTCTAGTAAAAGAAAATACAGTTATAACCGATGTGGGTAGTACTAAATATGAAATTATGCAACTCTTTGATACTTTTAAAAACAAAAGGGTCAATTTCATAGGAGGTCATCCATTGGCAGGATCAGAAAAGTCTGGTCCATTAAACGCCAAGGCGAATTTATTCAAAGGCAAAAAATATGTATTGATAAAAAGTGCTAATTGTGACCAAGTATATTTTAATAAGTTTGAAAGGTTGATCACAAAAATCGGAGCCATTCCAATAATAATAGATGCTAAAACTCACGATGAAATTCTTTCAACAACAAGCCATTTGCCGCAGATAACTGCTTATTATCTAGTAAAAACTCTGATGAATTTAAAAGAAGATAATGAAAATTATCTAAAATTAGTCGGATCTGGTTTTAAAGACACAACAAGATTATCAAAAAGCGATCCCCAAATGTGGATCGATATATTCAAACAAAACAAGGAGAATATACTAGATTCAATTGAGAACTTTGAAAAAGAGTTAAATGCCTTCAAGAAGAATTTAATCGAAGATAAATACAACGAAATAAAAGATGATATGATCAAAATAAGTAAATTCGAGTTGTAAAGGCAAAAAAACTCAATATTGGGAGGAAAAGATGAAAATTGAAGTAACTCCAACAGAAAATATAAATGCAGAGATCACCCTACCAGGTGATAAATCAATATCACACAGGGCACTAATCATTGGTTCCCTCGCTGAAGGTGAAACAAAAATACACAATTTTTTAAGTTCTGAAGATACCTTAAGTACGTTAAATATATTAAATTCAATAGGCGCCAGTATCAAACAAATTAGCGAAGATGAGGTAATTGTAGAGGGTAAGGGAAAGGATAATTTCATTGAACCATCAAACGTTCTAAACGCAAAAAACTCTGGAACCACAATGCGCTTAATGATGGGTGTATTATCGGCTCAAAATTTTTACAGTGTAATTACAGGGGACGACTCTTTGAGGGAAAGGCCTATGAAAAGAGTCATAGATCCACTAAGTAAAATGGGTGGACGTTTTTTTGCGAGGAAAAATGGCGAATTTGCTCCCATCACAATATTGGGTACGAAAGATATATCCCCCATTGTTTATAAAACCCCAGTTGCAAGCGCCCAAGTTAAATCGGCAATTTTGTTGGCAGCTTTGTATGCGAAAGGAGAAACTCAAGTAATAGAACCTGCCAAATCTCGTGATCATACTGAAAGGATGTTAAAATATTTTGGTGCTGATATCGCTCAAAAAGATACAACCGTTGTTATCCAAGGTCTCACTAAAAATCTTGAAGGTCGGGAGTTCTTTGTACCGGGTGATCTATCATCCGCATCCTTTTTCATAGTTGCTGCCCTTATAACAAAAAACTCGACGTTATTGATAAAAAATGTGGGAATCAACCCAACTAGAACTGGCATATTATCCGTGTTGAAGATGATGGGAGCGGATATAAAGATAATCAACGAAAAAACATTAAACAATGAGCCAGTTGGGGATTTACTCGTAAAAAGTAGTTCGTTAAAAGGTGTTGAAATAAAAGGTGAGATGATTCCTTTGATTATCGATGAAATCCCTATACTGGCGATAGCTGCTACCCAAGCGAAAGGGAAAACAACTATAAAAGACGCAAAAGAATTACGTTACAAAGAAACAGACAGAATAAGAGCAATCACCAGAGAATTAAAAAAATTAGGCATAGATATTTTAGAAAAAGAAGATGGTTTTGATATAATTGGCAATCAGAAAATACGAGGAAACTGTACTTGTGAAAGTTACAACGATCATAGAATAGCCATGTCACTTGCTATAGCCGGATTGATAGCAGATAATCCTATAGAAATTGATAATTTTGAATGCGTGAATATATCTTTCCCAGAATTTACAGAGATTTTTGAGAAGATAAGGAGTATATGATGAAAAAATTTGGATTATTAGAATACCCCCACAAAGAAAGCTTATCAAAAAAGGTTTTTAATGAATACTTTAAAAAAGCTCATATCGATGCTGTATATGAAGATATAGTCATAGTACCTGATAATTTTGACGATGAAATTATCAAATATATTGATTCTTACGATGGGCTCAACGTTACGGTTCCATTCAAAGAAAAGGTGATTAAATACGTCGAACCTGTTGAAGAAGCTAAAGAAATAAATGCGGTTAACTGCATTTTCAATAATAAAGGTTACAACACAGATTGGAAAGGCTTTTATAACTCGTTAAAATCATCGATGCTGCAAGAACCAGTACTTTTAGTTGGAGCGGGTGGTGCGAGCAAATCCATCATCTACGCTTTGTCAAAAATGGGTATAAAAAAGTTGTTTCTTGTAAATCGAACGGTTGAAAAAGCAGAAAAATTAAGAAAGATTTTCTTGTCAAAAATAGATATAAAAATTGAATCTTTTGATCGCCTACAAAGCATAATCCTTAGTTCTAAAACCTTCATAAACGCCACTTCTATTGGAATGTTTGGAGAATCATTTAATTTAGAAGTTAGAGATCTTTCTAATCTATCTTTAATTTACGATATTGTTTACAATAATACCCCTCTTCAAAAGATTGCAAAAGAAAATAGTGTCAAATGTATAGATGGACGTACTTTTTGGTACCATCAAGCAATTGAAAATTTGAAGATTTGGCAGATTTATACACCAGAAATATTCGATGAAACATTCAAAACTTTTGCTCGAGGTGAATAAAATGCAAGTAAAGATAGCTGGAGATTCACATGGTCCACAGATGATTGGATTAATAGATGAAATACCAGCAGGGTTAAAGATAGATATAGAAAAAATAAACACAGATCTAAGAAGAAGACAGTTAGGGTACGGCCGGGGGAACAGGATGAAATTAGAAAAAGATGAAGTAATCATCGTTTCCGGATTATGGGAGGGAATAACTACTGGAGCTCCATTGGTTTTAATTATAAACAACAAAGCAAAAAATCCCATTAAAGAAGAAAGACATATTCCAAGGCCTGGACATGGGGATTATTCCTGTTGGTATAAATACAGATTAGATGACTTGAATATATACACGGAAAGAAACAGCGCGCGCTGGACAAGTGTACTCACTGCGATAGGGAGCGTTGCCAAACAATTTCTTGAAAATTTCGGTATTACAACGATGAGTTTTGTAAAATCGATCGGAAAAGTCAGTGTTGAAGAAGAAAGGTTCGAAGAAATCCAAAAAGATTTCACTTACTATATTCAAAAAAGAAATGAATCGGAAGTTCAATGTCCTTTTGAAGATATTTCTGAAAAAATGATGGAAGAAATAAAAGAAAATGCCCTAAAAAAAGCAACCACCTTGGGAGGCAGTGTAAAAACATTCGCCACAAATGTGAAACCTGGATTGGGAAGTTACGCCGATGTTTTGAACAGAGTTGATTCAAAAATAGGAAAATACTTTATGTCGATCCCTTCTGTGAAAGGGGTTTTTATAGGCAAAGAAGATGTAAGTATACCTGGCTCTGAATTCCAAGATCCTTTCAAAGTTGAAGATGGTATTATACACAGAACAAAGAATTACGCAGGTGGCATAGAAGCAGGGATAACTAATGGAGAAAATATAATAGTTACTACCTACTTCAAACCTATTTCTACACTTGCAAATCCTCTTCCTTCTGTTGATCTTAAAACCAAAGAACCAAAAGAAGCACCTTATATAAGATCTGATTCTGTTGTTATTCCCGCAGCGACTGTAATAACAGAATGTACTCTAGCTATTATATTAATGGAAGAAATTATAGACGGATTTGGAAACGATAATATTGAACTCATAAAAGATAGATACTTCAAGAAATAGGGTGATATTCGATGAAAATCTTCTTGGTAGGTATGATGGGGTCAGGTAAAACAACCCTCGCAAAAAAGATTTCAAAAGTTCTTTCCATACCCCATATCGACATAGATGAAGAAATTGAAAAAAATGAAAATCTTAAAATAAAAGACATCTTTGAAAGATACGGTGAAGAATACTTCAGGAAATTGGAAACCGACATTCTCGAAAAATTAGCAGAAAACACTCAATCCTTAGTTGTATCAACTGGAGGAGGAATAATTTTAGCCGCTAAAAACAGAGCCATATTGAAAAAAGAAAATGCCTTATACCTGAAAGTGGATCCTGAAAAGCTTAAAGATCGCGTAAGTTTAGAAAATAGGCCCCTTCTAGCAAACAACAAAGAAAATATTATAAAGATATACCAAGATCGAAAAGAATTGTATGAACAATTCAAAACGGTAGATATCACAAATTTAACCGAATGGGAATCGGTTGCCAAAATTCTCTACCAATACGATATCAAAAACGATGCTGAAATAGATTCATCTTTTCAAAAAGTATCAATAAATGCAGGAAGCCTGAAGTCTCTCCCCTCAGATTCGATAGTTTTTACCAGCGAAAAGGTCAATGAACTATACGGAGAATACCTACCACAGAAAAAACTTGTCTTACCAAATGGGGAAAAAACAAAAGACATTTCTTTTGTAATAAGGGCTTACGAATATCTCCTTGAAAACAATGTCTCTAGAGATAATTTGCTTCTTGGGATTGGCGGAGGAACTATAACCGATTTTACGGGTTTTGTTGGCTCCACTTACAAAAGAGGAATGAAATTTTCTTTTTACCCTACCACACTTCTTTCTCAGATCGATGCCGCAATAGGGGGAAAAAATGGAATAGATTTCAAAAAATATAAAAATGTCGTTGGAACAATAAACCTACCCAAAGAAGTGGTTATAGATCCACTTTCTATATTATCCTTAGATGAAGAAACATTCATAGAAGGTTTAATCGAAGGTTATAAAATGGCATTGATCTCAGGGAATGATTTTTATGAGTATTTTAAAGAGAATTTGCAAGAAATACTTAACAGGAATCTAGATAAATTATCTTTTTTTATTAAAAGATCCGTAGAGGAAAAACTTCGTATAGTGGAACAAGATTTCAAAGATACGGGGTTGAGAAGTTGTTTAAATCTTGGACACACTTTAGGTCACGCCTTTGAAGCCACTACAGGAATCGCACATGGTTTATCCGTAGGATGGGGTTTGATCAAAGAAATAGAATTTTTCTACAAGAAAAAATATTTGAAAGAAAAAGATTATCTAGAAATTAAAGACACATTAGAAACACTTGTTCCTGAAAAAGTTAAAAACATTCAAATAGGAGAAAAAGACATATATTATTATTTATCAAATGACAAAAAAATAGGCGCAAATAAAAAAATAAAACTGCCAATTTTAAAGTCACCAGGAAATATTATAATAGAAGAAATCAAAATAAAAGAAGGTGAAATCTTTTGATTCTGATAATAAATGGACCTAACTTGAATATGTTGGGGAAACGTCCTAAAGATATCTATGGAGCTGAAACTTACGAAGACTTAAAAAACCAGATAAACCATTTTGCACAAAATAATAGTATAGATGTGGAGTTTTTTCAATCAAACTCAGAAGGCCAAATCATAGATAGAATTCAAAAATTGGATTTTGAAGCTTTAATAATCAATCCAGGTGCTTATACACATTATTCTTATGCGATAAGAGATGCCTTGGAAATTGTAAATGTGCCGAAAGTGGAGGTTCATATAACAAATATCATGGCAAGGGAAAGTTTTAGGCAAACATCTGTTACCTCTTCCTCATGCGATGGGGTCATATCTGGACTAGGATTCTATGGATATATATTAGCTTTAGAATATCTAAAAGAAAAGTTGAAAAACAATTAAAAAATCTATCATACTAGGAGGTAAAAAGTGAGAGAAATCATTTTAGGAATCGTACAAGGTCTAACGGAATTTCTACCAGTATCCAGCTCTGGACATCTTGCAATATTTTCATCATTCATGGACATCGATACAAATGTACCGTATTTCGCTCTTCTTCATTTAGCCACCTTTTTTGCCGTATTGTTCTTTGTTTGGAAAGAAGTTGTCAATTTGATCAAGGGACTCTTTAAATGGGAAAAAGAATCACTTACTCTAATCCTTAAATTAATCATTTCCTCAATCCCAGCTGCTGTTGTAGGTTTTACCTTGGAATCTTTGATCGAATCAGCCTTTTCTTCTCTTAATTTGATAGGGATTTTTTTAATAGTGACGGCCATCTTTTTATTAATTTCTGACACACTAAAAGGTAAAAAGAGTTTAACACAGATAACTTATGTTGATGCCTTGATTATAGGTCTCATGCAAGCCCTTGCAATATTTCCAGGGATATCTAGAAGCGGTGCAACGTTGTTCGGTGCTCTTTTAATGAAAACAAAAAGGGAAGATGCCCTAAAATATTCCTTTTTGATGAGCCTTCCTGTAACCTTTGGGGCGGGTATTTTTGAAATAAATAAGGTTACTTTTTCTCCTTGGGTAATTTTAGGAGGGTTGTTTGCGTTCGTGTTTGGTTTGTTTGGTCTGTATCTACTGAAAAAAACGGTACTGGTTGGAAAACTAAAATATTTTTCATATTATTGTTTTGCTATCGGACTCGTAGCCATTATTATTTAGTAATAAATACATCGTTTTTAAATAATCTTTTTATTTGATATAATATTAAGAGAGAATCGAAAAAGTAAAAATTTTTATTAGACTAATCAGCCTTAAAGTTTCTAAACAAAGTAAAGTTTTAAAAGCGAGGGGATGAAAAATGAAAAAAAGTATTTTAGCAACTCTCATTATCCTACTGTTTTCATTTAGCTTATATGCCACTGCTCAAGATACCGTAGAAGAAGCTCTCTTAGCTGTAGAAGAGTTATTATCAAAACCAGATAGCGGAGCTTTTGTTCAATTAGTAGAATTGTCAGAAGGCTTAGTAATCTTTCCTACATTTTATAAATTGGGTTATGTGGTTGGTGGACAGTATGGTGAAGGCATTGTATTAAGAAAAGACAGTGAAACAGGAAAATGGTACGGGCCGTCATTTGTAAATATATATGGATTAAGCTGGGGAGCACAAATAGGAGTACAATCCGCAGCGTTAATCTTAGTTGTAATGAATGAAAAAGGAATGGAAGGGTTCATGGGAAACAACTTTACCTTAGGAGGTTCAGTTGGTATTTCTGCTGGACCATTGGGTAGACAGCTTTCTGCAGATTTAGATTATAAATTACAAGCCTCCATTTATTCTTATTCAATTGCAAAGGGCTTCTACGCTGGAGTGTCTGTTGAAGGGGCTTACATAAGAGCAGATGATAATGCGAATGAGGATTATTATAATGAACCTCTTTCACCTGAAGAAATTTTAAAAGAAAAAGAAGTTGATAGCGAAGCAAAAGAGCTTGTAGAACTACTAGAAAAGGCGGTACTAGAAAGACAATTAAAAGATAAAGAAGTAACTTAAAAAGGGCGCTACTAAAGTTTTAGAGACTCTAAAAATAATAACAAAAATTCAATAAAAGGAGGAAACAAATTATGCCTTACGTAAATACAAAGGATATTTTAGAAAAGGCGAATAAGGAATACTATGCGGTTGCAGCTTTCAACATTAACAATCTTGAGTTTCTCCAGGCTATAGTTGAAGGAGGGATAGAGAAAAAATCTCCTCTGATAATCGAAACAAGTGAAGGGGCAATGAAGTATGCTGGCATGGGTGATCCTTTGAGAGGAGCAAGCCTGTTTGTAAAAATGGTTAGAGAGTTTGCAGATTCTTTAGATATACCAATCGCTCTGCATTTAGACCACGGGAAGAATTTTAAATATATAATATCCGCAATTAAAGCTGGTTATTCATCTGTAATGATAGATGCATCTGATAAACCATTGGAAGAAAATCTAAAAGCCACAAAAGATATTGTAAGAATAGCTCATGCAGCAGGTGTTTCAGTGGAAGCAGAATTAGGAAAGTTAGCTGGAATAGAAGACAACGTTGCTTCAGCTGAATCTGTTCTAGTTAATCCCGATGAGGCGAAATATTTTGTAGAGGAAACCCAAGTTGATTTTCTAGCTCCGGCTATTGGCACTTCCCATGGAGCATTTAAGTTTAAAGGAGAAGCTAAATTAGACTTTGATAGATTGAAAAAAGTTAAAGAATTGACAAAAATGCCTTTGGTACTACACGGTGCTTCAAGTGTTGTGCAAGAAATGGTCGAAATAGCTGAAAATTATGGAGCTGATTTCGGAGGATCAAAAGGTGTACCCTCAGATATATTGAAAGAAACCGTTCGATTAGGTATAAATAAAGTAAATACAGATACTGACCTTAGGATGGCTTTTATTGCAGGACTAAGAGAATTCTTGCAGAACAATCCCAAAGAGTTTGATCCTAGAAAATACATGGAAACGGCAAAGTCTTATGTGAAAAAGGTTGTTTCAGATAGATTGGAGCTTTTAGGTTCTGCTAATAAAGCTTGATTTAAAGTACAGCCATGGCTTCCATGGTTGTACTTTTTTATTTTAACCAAAAATATTAACAGGAGGATTTCGAATGAAAATACTAGTGATCAACTCCGGAAGTTCATCCTTAAAATATCAAATATTAGAAATGGAAAACGAAAGTTGTCTGGTTAAAGGGTTGGTTGAAAGAATAGGGGAACAAGAATCAGATATTGAACAAGAAAACGAAGGAAAAGAGTACAAAAACATAACCAAGATAAAAGACCATGAAGAAGCGTTGAAAAAAGCTATGGAATTGATCACTGATCCTGAATATGGATGTTTAAAAGAATTAAATGAGATAGATGCGGTTGGGCACAGGGTAGTACATGGAGGAGAAGAGTTTTTCTCTTCCGTACTGATAGATGAAGAAGTTATTAAAGCTATAGAAGAGAACTCTGATCTTGCTCCTTTACATAACCCTCCCAATTTGATGGGCATAAGAGCAGCTAAAAAATTATTACCCAACGTACCTCAAGTAGCGGTATTTGATACATCATTTCACCATTCGATGCCAGAGAAAGCGTACATGTATGGTTTACCTTACGAACTTTATCAAAAATACAAGATAAGACGTTATGGATTTCATGGGACCAGTCACAGGTACGTATCTCAAAAAGCTTCTGAGATATTAAAAAAAGATATGAACGAATTAAAGATGATAACGGCACATTTAGGTAACGGTGCATCTTTAGCTGCAATTAACAGAGGAAAAGTGATCGATACATCGATGGGCTTCACACCTTTGGAAGGATTGATAATGGGAACAAGAAGCGGAGATATAGATCCAGGAATAGTTTTTTTCCTTATAAGAAAAGGCTACAGCGTAGACGAAGTGGACGATTTGTTGAACAAAAGAAGTGGTGTCTACGGTTTGAGTAAAACGAGCAACGACATGAGAGACATCAGAAAAGGAATAGAAAATGGGGATAAAAAGGCAAAGTTGGCATACGATGTGTATGTATATCGCTTAGCAAAATATATAGGAAGTTATATAACCGCACTAAAAGGGTTAGATGTGCTGGTATTCACAGCGGGTGTGGGAGAAAATGACGAACATGTAAGAATGGACGTCTGTGATTACTTAGACTTCTTTGGAGTTAAAATTGATAAAGAAAAAAATACTTTGTTGAATAGAAAAAACGGAATTATCTCAGCTTCGGATTCTGATGTTGACATTTTAATAGTAAAAACTGATGAGGAATTAATGATAGCTCAAGATACTAAAAGAATAGTGGAAGAAGTGAACGAGAAATAGTAATGCCTGTTTAAAGGGCATTACTATTTTTTGCTATAACTTTTTGCCAAATTAAAGTATTCTTTAGCGTGTTCTTTAATTTGTTCGAACTCTTCATCAGTAAGATTTCTTATGACCTTTGCTGGAACCCCTAAAACTAAACTCTTGGGAGGAATTATTTTGTTTTCTGTTACCAAAGCTCCTGCCCCAATAAGACACCCTTCACCTATCTTTGCACCGTTTAATATAATTGCTCCCATACCTATGAGACAGTTATCGGAGATTTCACAGCCGTGTATAATAGCGTTGTGCCCAATAGTAACGTAATTACCAATTATAGTTGGATATTCGGTGTCGATATGAACCACTGAGTTATCTTGTATGTTTGAGAATTCTCCAATGGTTATAGAACCAATATCTGCCCTCAATGTGGCATTGTACCAAATACTAGATCCTTTAGCAATCTTTACATCTCCAATAATTTGACAACCAGGAGCTAAAAAAACATCTTCTTGAACAACAGGATATTTGCCTTTGTACTCATGAAGCATAATTTCACCTCTTTAATTTAGCTAAAAGTTTTTGTGATATAATTATACATCAAAAAAAGATTAAAAAAAACCGGATCCACGAGGGATCCGGCAAGAATGTCTGGGTTTATCTCAGGGGGATAGGGGGATCTTTCTTTTTTCACTACTATTATAATATAGAATGTGTTAAACTTCAAGGTAAATGAGTTACTATTAGATTTAAAAGAATTAAAGATTTGTATACTATTATTAAGACAAAAATGAGGAGGTCTTTTTTTGAATAAAGTCTATGATTTTCACACACACACAATTTTGAGTGATGGAGAATTAATCTGCAGCGAACAGATAAGACGTGCACAAACCCACGGTTATGCAGCCATTGCAATATCCGATCATGTGGATGAATCCAACATTGATTTTGTTTTAAGTAGTTTGAACAAATTTGTTGATAACGAAAGCAGTTTCTTTGAAGGGATCAAGATTTTAAAAGGGGTTGAAATTACTCACGTTCCTCCCTCTTTAATAGATGAACTTGCAAAATATGCAAAAGAAAACGGTGCAGATGTTGTATTGGTTCACGGAGAAACTATAGTTGAACCGGTTTTTCAAAAAACTGACTATTACGCTGTAAATTCAAAATATGTAGATATATTAGCTCACCCTGGTTTAATTACCGAGGAAGAAGTTGCCCTGGCTGCTAGCAATGGAGTTTTCTTAGAATTAAGTGCCAGAAAGGGTCATAGTTTATCCAATGGGCATGTAGCAAAATTGGCTCAAAAATATGATGCAAAATTACTCGTAAATAGTGACGCGCACGGGCCAGATGACTTTTTAGACTATGATTTTAGTTTAAAAGTAGCTATGTCTGCTGGTTTGAACATAGAAGAGGCAAAAAAGATTGTGGAAAGAAACCCTTTAGAGTTATTGTAAATAATATTTTTAATAGAAGATTTACCAAAACTTTTTATTTCTTTATGTATTTTTAGAACCAAATCATATTATAGGTGTCTAAATAAATAGTTTCATTGCTAGACTTTCTAAATTGAAGGGGCTTGTTCCGGTTCCGGGTGTGCCAAGGTGTTAAGAAGCGCTCTGTAAAGTTTTAGAGCTTTTAAAGCGAGTCTGGTTTTTTAATGAAAGGAGGGAATTAAGTGAAAAACAAAAGAATAAGTGAGAAAGAAGAGAAAAAAATTATGAAAAGCATAGAGAATATCGATTTTGAAGATGCCGAAAAAGACGGAGATACCGTTAAAGTAAAAGTGAAAAAGTCCCACGAAGAAGCAAAATCAGTAGATACTTTCATTTCATTATTAATAAATAAAGCAAAGAACAAAGGCAATAAATTATCTTATTCCGATATTGATCATGCGATCCCTACAGATTTATCGGAAGAAATTGACAGTGATTACATAGAAAAGATTTACGAGGCTTTGGAAGCAGAAGGTATAGAAATTTTAGAAGAAGAAGTTGAAGAAGAAGAGAAAGATGCCTTAAATGAAACGGAATATGAAAATGAAGAGGTTGAAGAGTTATTTTCCGATACAGAGCTTAAAATGTATGACAATATTTCTTTAGGTGATCCTATAAAAATATACCTCAAAGAAATAAGCAAAGTTGAGCTTTTAAGTCCTTCCAGAGAAAGGCAACTAGCAAGACGAGCTCAAAAAGGTGATCAGAAAGCCAGAGACGAACTGATAAAGGCAAATTTAAGGTTAGTTATCAGTATAGCCAAAAGGTACACGGGTAGAGGGTTGACTTTTTTAGATTTGATCCAAGAGGGAAATATCGGATTGATAAAGGCTGTAGACAAATTTGACTGGAGAAAAGGTTTCAAATTCTCAACCTATGCAACATGGTGGATTAGACAGGCAATTACCAGAGCCATAGCTGATCAAGCAAGAACGATTAGAATCCCTGTTCATTTAGTTGAGACTATAAACAGAATGAACAAAGTTATCAGAGAGTATTTACAAGAAAACGGAGATTATCCTTCAGCACAAGAACTTGCAGAAATTCTAGATAAACCAGAAGATAAGATTAATGAAATCCTAATGAGTGCAAAAGATGTACTTTCTTTAAACTCACCTATATCTAGCGGTAATGGTGATGATGAAGAATCTGAAACAGGAGATTTTATTAGTACCGAAGAAACAACCCCGGAAGAAGAAGCTCAAAAAATGATTATGAAAGAAAGACTGGAGGAAGTTCTTGACACCTTAAACTCTAAAGAAGCTTTGGTTTTGAAAATGAGATATGGATTTTTAGATGGCAAACAAAAGACACTAGAAGAAGTTGGACAGTTCTTTAACGTCACAAGAGAAAGAATAAGGCAGATAGAAACTAAGGCGTTGAGGAAATTGAGACATCCAAACAGAGTAGCACAACTAAAAGATATTGTAGAAAGTTAAGAAAAAAGCCGCCTCGCTGAGGCGGTTTTTTAATTTTTACTTGTTTCCACCATTGAGGGCGTCATCCAACGTATGCCAAGCAAGGGTGAAGCATTTAGTTCTCATAGGAAATTTGGAGATATCAGAAAAAATTTCTATTCCATCTACTAATTCTTTATCAAATTCTTTGCCTTGTGACATCTTTATAATTTCTTGAAAAATTTTATTTGCCTCGTCTACTGTTTTTCCTTCAAGGTATTCACACATCATCGATGCACTTGCCTGACTTATAATACAGCCATGCCCTGTGAAAGTAATTTCCTTTATTATATTATCTTCTACTTTTAAATAAAGGGTTATCTCGTCTCCACAAGATAAATTTTTCCCTTCAGCTTTCTTAGCGTTTTGTATCTCTTTTTTGTACCTCTCATTTTTTGCATAATCTAATATTATATCAGAGTAAAGTTCTTCTAAACCTATTTTAACCACTCCCAAACCTTTTTTAATCCTTCACATAATTTATCAACATCTTCTTCTTCGTTATACAAATAGAAGCTTACCCTACAAGTGGCGGTTGTACCAAACTCTTTCATCAATGGCTGTGCACAATGATGACCGCTTCTAATGGCTATTCCAGTCAAATCGTTCAACATATGCGCTACATCGTGTGGATGAACACCTTTCATATTGAAGGATATTATTGACTGCTGCGTTTCGTCTTGAGGGCCGAATATTTCTAAAAAATCTAACTCTTTTAATTTTTTCAATGCATAAGAGGTGAGTTGTTTATCATGTTCTTGAATATTATCCATGCCAATACTTTCAAGTATTTCTATGGCTTTAGCTAATCCTACGGCTCCGTCAACGTTTGGAGTTCCCGCCTCAAATTTGTAAGGCAACACGTTAAAAGTAGTTCCATCGGTAGAAACTTTATCGATCATTTCTCCCCCAAACAAAAAAGGGGTCATCATGTTTAAATACTTTCTTTTACCATACAACACACCTATTCCCGTGGGTCCAAGCATCTTATGGCCAGAAAAGGCTATAAAATCACAATCCATTTTTTTTACATCGATAGGAAGGTGAGGTACAGCTTGAGCCCCATCCACAACAATAATTACATCTTGTCTGATATTTCTAATTTGTTTTATTAAAGTATTAACTGGAATAAGTTGACCGGTAACGTTTGACAAAGCGGTAATACTTACTAACCTCGTTTTATTTGTAATATGCTTGAGAAAATCAGATAAATCAAAAATCCCACTTTTAGCGGGATAGTATTTTATCTTTAAATTAAAAATTTTGGCTATTTGCTGCCAGGGAACAAAATTTGCATGATGTTCTATTGTAGATATCAAAATTTCGTCATCAGACTGCAAAATATTTGAAACTGCAACGGAATATGCTATAAGATTAAGAGATTCAGTCGCACCTTTTGTGAAAATAACTTCTTCGGCTTCAGCGTTTATGAAATTTGCAACTTTACTTCTCGCATCTTCATAATACTGAGTAGCTTCAGCTGCTAAAGTGTGCGCTGATCTGTGGACGTTGGAATGATGGTTGAGGCTGTATTCATTTACAGCATCCATAACTTCCTTTGGCCTTAACGTGGTGGCAGCATTGTCAAGATAGATCAATTTATGCCCATTTATTTTTCTTTTTAAAGCTGGAAATATCTCCTCATATTCTTTGGAAGATAACATCTTTTACCACCTGACTCATCCCTTCATCAAAAACTTTAATTCTGTCTATAGCGGATTCAAATAAACCTGAAGAGATTAATTTTTTGGCTTCTTCCAACGAAAATCCACGAGTCATCAGATAATATAATTTCTCCTTTTCAATAGTACCTACAGTAGCAGCATGTGCAGCATTTACTTCATTTTCATCCACCAACAAACTGGGAAGCGCTTCAGCTTTGGCTTTTTCAGAAAGGGTTAAAGTGTACTCTGATTCGGATGCATTGGCTTCCTTTGCACCTTTTTTCAAGTCCAAGAAACCCCTGAATATCGCCTTTGATTCATCTTTTATAACGCCCTTGGCATCGATTGCCCCAGTTGTTTCAGGTGAATAGAACCTCATTAAATAAAGCATGTCAATAACGTTATCCTCATCTCCCAAAAAATAAGGGAACAAATGAGCCTGTGCGCCTTCTCCTGCAAGTCTGAACACAATATGAGGTGAAGAAATTCTTCCACCAATATTTATATCAACGACTTCAACTTTTCCATTTTTTTGCACTTCAATAAGTGTGTTATCAATATTTATACTGTCGTTGTTACATAAGTTTATATTTATCAGCTCTAAAGAAGCATTTTCTTTCACTATTATTCTATTTGAAGTTGTTCTAAATAACTTTTCATTTTTGCTTGGCATTAAATACCTAATTACTGTGGCTTTAGAAAATGGGCTTATGTTATAAACTGAGGTCTCATAAATTGGGAACTTCCAGTCATACGTCAAAGTAATCAGTTCTCTTTCTTCTCCTTCGTTGGTTTTCAGATAAAAACCAGTATTAGAAAAAGCTTCAGCCATCAATAAAAACTTCCTATGAGCACCTTCAAAGTCGTATTTGGCTAAAATTTCTATTCCATCCTGGTCGATTCCATTCAAACCTAATATCTTCCCTGTTGTGCTAACAGGGACAAAGGAAACGTATTTATCTGGTTCATACCCATTTAATTTAGCCCTTTTCCATTTAGGGAAACCCCAATTTTTGTAAGCTTCGTATCTATAATTTTTGAATGTTTTTAACATTTCATTAGAGATGTGTTCCAGTGATGCTTGAAATTCATAATCCCCGTAATCTCTTTTTGGTGTAATTTGGGGGACTTGCCATTCAACCGCTTTTAGATCTTTATGCCTCATATCTATAGGTTTCTCAAAAATTGTGTCCATTATTGTTCACTCCTTGTTATAACTATTTCGATCAAAAATGTTATCCTATGCTTGATTCTACTTCTAAATTAATTAATCTGTTCAATTCAATAGCGTACTCTAATGGAAGCTCTTTTGCAAAAGGCTCTACAAAACCTCTAACCACCATGGCTTTAGCCTCAGCTTCACTTAACCCTCTACTCATCAAATAGTAAATCTGCTCTTCTTTGATTCTACCTATGCGAGCTTCATGTCCAACATCTGCATCATCAGTGTAAACCTCAATAAGAGGCACCGTATCACTTTTAGATTCATTATCAAGCATCAATGCTTGACAAGATACTGAAGCTTTTGCACCTTTGGCGTTTTCTCCTACTTTCAACCATCCTCTGTAAAAAGCCCAACCACCACCGATACTTATACTTCGAGCATCGACATTTGCACTGGTATATGGCGCGAACATGAAAACTTTTGATCCTGAATCCATGTGTTGGTTTGGCCCGGCATAAGTGATCGCCTTAGTTTCCGTTTTCGCTCCTTTGCCTTTGAGTATTGAAGATGGGTATATCATCGTTTTATGACTACCCAAAGAGCCTGATACCCACTCCATTATACCATCTTCATCAACTATTGCTCTTTTTGTATTCAAATTGTATGTATTTTTGCTCCAATTCTGAATCGTTGCATATTTTACCCTGGCGCCTTTTTTTACATATATTTCTACCATCCCTGCATGGAGGTTTGTTATTTCATAATAAGGAGCAGAACAACCTTCTATGAATGCCACCTCGCTACCTTCATCGGCAACGATTATCGTATGCTCCATTTGCCCCATTCCCGGGTTATTCATCCTAAAATAGGCTTGAAGTGGCAATGGAACCTTTACACCTTTTGGAATGTATAAAAATGTTCCTCCACTCCATACGGCACCATGTAAAGCAGCATATTTGTGGTTTGTAGGAGCTACTGCCTTCATGAAATACTCTTTAACTAAATCCGGGTATTCTTTAACGGCACTTTCCATATTTAAAAATATTACTCCCAAATTTTCAAGTTCTTTTTTTATGTTTTGATAAACGATTTCCGAGTCGTACTGCGCTCCAACGCCAGCTAAAGCCTTTTTTTCTGCCTCTGGTATTCCTAGTTTATCGAAAGTATCCCTTATCTCGGCAGGAACTTCATCCCATGATGTAGACTTTTTTGCCTTTGGCCTAATGTATGCAACGATTTTACTTACATCTAAGTCAGAAACATCAACCCCGAATCGAGGATCTCTCCATGTGTCAAATATATGTAAAGATTTTAAACGTAAGTCTCTCATCCAGGCAGGCTCTTCTTTTTGCTCGGATATTTCCTGAACCACCTTCTCGTTTAATCCTGGAATGGTTTTGTAGGCGTACGTCTCGGGATTTCTAAAATCAAATTTGCTCTGGTCTACCAACAAATCTTCTATGTTAACATTTTCATTTTTTGCCATAATTTCACCTCTCGGAAATAGTTATTCCCATCTCTTGCTCTAGCGTTGAGTAACCGTTTTCCTCTATTTCTTTGGCTAATTCTTCTGATCCCGTTTTAACTATCTTCCCATCTATATATATATGCACGTAATCTGGAATAACAAAGTTCAAGATTCTTTGATAGTGGGTAATCAGTAATATGCCCATATCTTCAGTTTTTACTCTGTTGATGTTTTCTGCCACTATCCTCAAGGCATCAATATCTAAACCGGAATCTATCTCATCTAATATACTCAATTTTGGTTTAAGAAAACCCATTTGTAGTATTTCGCTTTTTTTCTTTTCACCACCAGAAAACCCTGTATTGATATATCTCTCCAGAAATTCTCCGTTGAGATCTAAATTTTGAGATAACTCGGAAATTACTTTATTCAATTCCAATAGTGTAATTTTATCTTCTTTATGAATGTTTCTGAAAGAATTAATCAAAAATTGTCTCATTTTTATACCTTCAACCTCTTCAGGAGTCTGAAAAGACATAAACAAACCTAGTTTAGCCCTTTCATCTGTAGAAAGATCTAAAATGGATTGCCCTTCGAATAAGATATCTCCTGAGGTAACTTGGTACTTTGGATTTCCCATAATAACATGGGCCAATGTAGACTTTCCAGACCCATTTGGACCCATTAACGCGTGTATCTCACCCTTATTTATAGTTAAGTTAACGCCTTTTAATATTTCGACATCTTCATCTCTAACTTTTGCCTTTAAATCCTGTATTTCTAAAAGAGCTGACATCACTTTTCCTCCTTCTAATCTGATATCTTTTTTTATATATCTTACTTTTAAATTCTACCATATTAGTCAACTTTAAGTCAAGAAAAATTCTACAAAAAACAGTACCTTAAACAACACTTAAAGTTTAAACCAGAATCTCCATAATTAGTTAAGTTTCAATTTATTTTAAAATACTAAATGATCCCCCTTATTTCCTCTAAAGTTGAAATTCTTGCTTTTTTCATGTATTCTTCTATACCCTCAATGATTTCAACACAAGCCTTGGGATTGATAAAATTAGCGGTACCTACTTGCACAGCCCACGCACCTGCCATTATGAATTCAATAGCATCTTTATAATCCATAATTCCGCCAAGACCTATAACAGGAACATCAACAGCTTTTGAAACTTCATACACCATTCTTAAGGCAATAGGTTTGATACAAGGTCCAGATAGACCCGCAGTTATATTATCGAAGATGGCTTTTTTCTTGCTTATATCTATCGCTAAGGCAGGAAAAGTGTTTACAAGTGATAGTGCGTCCGCTCCTGCTTCAACACAACTTTCAGCCATTTCAACTATATTTTCAGCACTTGGAGATAATTTTACTATGAGGGGCTTTTTGCAAACTTTCCTAACTTGTGTTACAACGTTGTTAGCTATTTCTGCCTTGGTACCAAAAGAAATGCCTCCTTCTTTTACGTTGGGGCAAGAAATGTTCAACTCTATCATATCTATTTTGGTTTGATTCAGTTTTTCAACAGAAATAACGTATTCTTCGATCGTATTTCCACTAACATTGGCAATTATCACCGTATCTTGACTGTTTAGGAAAGGGATCTCTTCTTCAATAAATGCATCTATGCCGGGATTTTGTAAGCCAATACTGTTCATTATTCCGCCTGTGGTTTCATGAATCCGTACACCTTTATTTCCTTCTCTTTGTCTTAAAGTTAGCCCTTTGGTGGATAATCCACCTAATTTAGAGATGGGAAAGTATTCTGAAAACTCTCTACCAAAACCAAAAGTCCCAGAAGCGGCTATTACAGGATTTTTAAACTCTACCCCAGCGATGTTTACTTTGGTATCAATCATCAAAAAATACCTCCTCTCCCTTAAAAACAGGCCCCTCTTTACATACCCTTTTCATCCCAGATTTTGTCTTTATACTGCATCCCAAGCATGCTCCCATACCACAGGCCATGATACTTTCCATAGAGGCAAAAACAGGAATCTTATTTTCACATTTTTCAACTACTTTTTTCATCATGGGAGAAGGGCCACAAGTGAAAACAACATCATATTTTTCTGGTTTGAAGATATCCGTTATGAAACCTTTTTGACCTGTAGAACCATCTTCGGTCGTTATATAGATCTTATCCACATACTTGTGTACGTAATCCATATAATAAACTTCATTTGTAAATCCAGCATAAAAATCTATCTCTGCACTCAACTTTTTTGCCAAATAAATCATTGGAGGTATACCGATACCACCGGAAATTAAAGCAGCTTTTCCATTTACATTCAAATTAAAACCGTTCCCCAAGGGACCCAAAACCTTTAACTTATCTTTTGGTTTCAGTTTGGATAGGTAATTTGTTCCTCGTCCAACAATTTTGTACAAGAAAGTCACAACGTTTCCTTCTATATTGCATATACTAAAAGGTCTAGACAAAAGAGGATCAAAATCCCAACTACGAAACATATAAAACTGTCCAGGATCACCCAAACTGTCGTTGGATTCTATTTGAACTTTCAACTCGAATATGTCTTTTGCGATTTCAGTATTAGAGGAAATATCTACTTCCCTATACCCCTCTTTCACTTTGAATATCCTCCCTCATGTCAAGTACCGCTTTTCTGGCGTAATCTGCAAATCTTTGGCCCCCATCCTCGTAATTTTTATAAGCGGTAATTATCCCCCTTGAAGAGTTGATAACGCCACCATTACCGTTGTTTAAATAAAGAGAAACGTCTTTTCCAGTTGCCCCTTGATGACCGTATCCAGGGATCAAAAAGAACATATTTTTGTATCTATTTCTAATTTCTTTCGCTTCATCAACATGTGTTCCGCCTACAACCGCCCCAATTGAACTGTAACCACAACTCCCACGGTACTTAGACCCTATTTCATCGAGTTTGTCTCCCACAACGTAATAAAGATATTGGTCTTTTGGAGATACTTTCAAATATTGTATGTCTTTGGCTCCTGGATTCGATGTTCTAACAAGTACGAAGACTCCTTTTTCTCCACTTTCAATGTATTTAAGATAAGGTGTTAAGGTATCAAAACCAAGGTATGGATTTAGCGTTATAAAATCAACCTCAAACTCTCCTTCGAAATGGGCTTTAGCGTACATCTGAGCGGTGGATGAAATATCACCTCGTTTTATATCCCCAATCGTTATCTTTTTTATACTTCTTAAATATTCTATCGTTTTTTTATACCCTAAAAGGCCTTTTATGCCGTATGCTTCATAATATGCTATTTGTAATTTATATACCGGTACTAAATCACATGTTTTGTCTATTATCTCTTTGTTGAATTTGAACAAAACTTCATCAATATCTTGATACTTTTCTTTTAAGTTAACCGGTATATAATCCAAATGTGTATCCAATCCGACACAAACATTCCCGTTTTTTTCAACCTCGTTGAATAATCTATCTATTATCAAATTTGACACTCCCCTTTTTGTATTTGATCTCTCCCTTTCGAATTGTTGCTATAACTTCTCCATAAAATTCCATCCCATCAAAAGGTGTATTTTTGCCTTTGGATAAAAATTCGTCTTTGTTGATTTTAACCTTTTTTTCTAAATCTACAATAACTACATCCCCATCGTATCCTGTTTGTATTTTTCCTTTTTTAACCCCTAACATTTGTGCTGGTTTTGAAGACATAAGTTGAGATAAGCGATTCAGTGAAATTTCTTCATTTTTTACCAACTTCGTATAACAAACGGGGAAAGCAGTTTCTAACCCCGAGATACCAGGTGCGCCTTTTTCTTTGTCTTGCATAGAATGTGGGGCGTGATCAGTTGCTATAATATCTACAGTCCCATCCTTTATTCCCTTGATTATTTCCAAAACATCTTCTTTTTCTCTTATTGGAGGATTAACTTTGTAATCATAATTGTATAAGGCTAAGTGGTGGGGGGTAACTTCGCAGGTAAGATTTTGTATCTCTCCTTTTGCCTTCCTTATACCTTCTATTGCCTCTTTTGTACTTACGTGGGCTAAATGAAGCCAAGCCCCTGTCAATTTCGCAAGGTATATATCTCTAAAAGTCATCAAATTTTCGGAAAGTCTCGTGTTTATCGTTACTATTTCATTATCTTCTTCATGTGCTATGATAGTTAACCCTTTCTCCTTTGCTTTTATCATCGCTAAATACATAGTCAAATTTGACTGAACACCTTTTCCATCATCGGATATGAATTTCACATTGTCATCTACATAATCCAAATGCTCTAAAGATTTTCCATCAAAGTTCTTTGTGATAGAAACCGTTTGGTGAATATCGATCAAATTTAACTCCTTAGCTTTGTTCAACACGTAATTAACAACTTTCATATCACTGCATATAGGATTGGTGTTACCCATTAGATTCACGCATGTGTATCCGCCTTTCAATGCTGCTAAACTTCCAGAATGTAAATCCTCTTTATAAGTATAACCAGGATCTCTGAAGTGCGCATGCATATCCACAAAAGCCGGCATAACAACCAAACCTTTTGCATCTATAGTATATGCATCGTAATTCAAATCCTTGCCATAATTATCTATCTTCCCATCTTTAATGTACAAATCCCCAAATAAATCTTTTTCTTCATCCACAATCCTACAATTTTTAATCAGAACACTCATTTTAATTCACCCCCCCTACATAGATTCTTTTTTATTCTCTCAATTTTACTACTAACATTAATAAATAGAAAAAAAGTAGTGTTAACTTTGTTTGACTTCAAGTTTAACACTACCTTTGACTTTTTAGATAATACATAATGGACCCTCACTTTTTCTAAGAATAACTTTTCTATGTTTTTGTAATTGCTTAATATATCGCTTATGTATTTTATTTTCTCCTACATGATATCAGATTATTTAATCATTTGCTCATATTTAATTTTTCTCTATCCACACTTTGTGGGAGAGAACCAATTTTTTATTTTTTGAAAATTTCTTCTACCAGCTGGTCTTCCGTGATTTTTAAGTATTCTGAGACATCTCTTAATATGTTATTTAACGTACCTATTTTTAGAAATTTATGATTTGGAACTTTCGGCATATTTGATTGTCTCTTCTTTCAAAATATGCAATCTTATAATATCAGGAATATCTTCTTCTTTATCAAAGTGACATTTTATAGCATCTTTAATATTTTCTTTAAGCTCATCCAAGGAAGATCCTTCTGTAAAGATTGATTCTCCCAAAGCCCTTGCGTTATATCCGCTTTCTGGATCTTCTTCTACTATAAATATTATTTCTTTGACTTTCATCAGATTCATCCCCTTTTATTTTACTAGTATCTAAAATATTATATTATATGGGGGATACCTTGTCAGAAAAGCATCCATCCTTTCTTTTTATCTTTTTGAAAAGGAAGAAAAAGAACCGTTATTTTTTAATTTCAAAAGGGGTAAAAGTCTGGATACTCCTTAAATATCCCAGAACAATTTCGTTAAATGTCGCAAATCTTCCGATCTCTTCTTCAGTTTTTACCAATACCTCTTCTTCAAAGTTAGCAACAACTTCACCACTTGGAATGGGTTCACCTTTTCTTATCATCCTGTGCTTTTCTTTAGCAGAATCCATATCGTCTGTATATAATATTTTACCTTCTTTTATAATTGCAAAAGATGAGGATATTTCCTCGAGCTCATATATTTCGTGAGAAGATATGATTATCGTCTTGTTCGTTTCATTTGCATAATTTCTTAAAATTTTTAAAGCCTCCGACCTTATAACGGGATCAAGGTTCTGAGTCGGTTCGTCTAAGAGCAAAAGATCGGCATTACTGGATATGGTCAATGCCAAATAAAACAATGTTTTCATACCCATGGAATATCTTTCCACTTTTTGGTTTATGTCGAGGTTGTAATGTAAAACAAAATTAGAAAATGTTTCCTCGTTGAAGTTAGGATACAACATACTCCAAATTTTTAGGTAATCACTTCCTTTAAAATTAGAAAATGTCAATCTATCTTCTGTCATCACCGAAACTTTTGCTTTTATCTTAGGAGTTATTTTTTCAGAAAAAAGCTTTATCTCACCATTGTTTGGTTTCAACTCCCCGTATAGACATCTCAAAGTTGTTGTTTTACCTGCACCATTGGGACCTATTAGAGAAAAGATTTCACCCTCATTTACGTTAAAATTGATCTTGTTCAATATCGGTTTTGAATTGAAACTTTTAACTAAGTCTTTCACTTCTACTATCATTTTTGTACACCTCTTTTTTCAAACAGATATAAAGATAAGAGTAAAAGAAACACAGAAAATATCAAACTTGCCCAAACATTCCCTTGATGTGATGGACTAATATATTTATAGGGATTTACAGCATAACTGGAACCAATTGCCCCAAGGATTCCATCAACAATCAATATCAAAAATGGTATCCCAAATGTATCTCCACCTAATGTAACAGAGATTATAATAATAGCAAAATAAGCGGTTGCAAATATTATGACACTCAAAATCTTTAACAGTGCCATTGACAAGTACAAACTTCCAAAGTTAAAAAAGGCTAGCCCAATAGAACTCGGTATAACTATCAAGAGCAGGGAAAGTACATAAGATGAGAAAAATACCTCTCTGTATGAATAAGGAAGGGATATTATAAGGGAGAACTTTCCGTTTCTTAAATCATGTCCGATCATGTTAGTAAGGAAAAGGAATATAAAAAATAACGTTAAAAACGGTATATCAAAGGTTATGAAAAATAAAAAGATCAAAGAGAATATAAATATTCTTCCACTCTTTTCAGTAAACTCCTTTTGAAAGTAAACTTCCAACTTATTCAGAAAATTGACCATCCTTCCAAACCTCCTCCAAAATTAATTTTATAGTTTCTAAGTCTATGTCTTCCTTTTTTAATTTTTCTACACAATTTCTAATCTCATCAACAATGCCTTTTTTCAAGTCTATATTCGTTGAAACAAAAAAACCTATTCCATGTTGGGCTTCTATGTATCCTGATGTTTCTAACTTATCTAAAGCTTTTAAAATCGTGTTGATGTTGACTTTGAAAATTGTACTCAATTCCCTAACAGGTGGTAATTGATCACCTTCTTTTAGATTTCCCATAATTATTTCCTTTTTTATCTGATTCATTATTTGTAAATAAGATGGTATCCCACTGTGTTTATCTACTTCATACAGCATATTTACAACCCTTTCAAAATTTTTTTCTTCTGATCTTAATTCTGCCTTGGGTATCAAGGTCCAACCTTCCTTCATTATCCGAAGGTTCCAGAATGTCTACTTCACCATAAGCCCCTTCAATTGATAAATACCTCGTACCTACCCATTTATCCATGTATTGTATGGTACCTGTCAATGCTGCGCCGTTAATATAGATATGTTCTGCGTTAGTTACTGAGAGGTCAATTTCTACACCAGCACCGTTTAGCGTTAACTCTTCGGCATCTACCAAGCCATGCCAACTAATCCCTGATGCATTGATTTCAGCGTTGCCCACGTGTATATTACCACCAAGACTTAAACCTGTTGAATTTATCGAAAGATTACTCGCTTCAAGCGTCGTATTGAAATTAAGTCCAGTGGTATTTAAATCAAAATTTTCTACCTCTAAATTCCCCTCTACATTCAAACCTGTTGAGTTTATTCTTATGTTCTTGTAGGGTACTTTTGAGCCAATTACTATGACATATTTTTGATCTTGAATGTTCGATATTAATGTTAGTGTATCTTCATTTCTCCTATGATCAATTTGACTAGGAATGTAAATCTGCTCAGACGTTTCATCAAAAATTATTTCTAAATTTATCCCTTCAATTTGTAAATTTTCAGCCCTTTCTATGTAGGTATCTGGTCGGATTTCTTCAGTATCAGAATTGTAGCTATAACCGTTTTGGTTATATAATTCTTCCCAGTTGAAAATATTATTCCATAAATTATCCCAATCTATATGCGCGTCTATAAAATAAGAAAATATACTTGCTGGAATCACAAATAAAACTACCGCTAAAATAACAAACAAGATTTTAAAACTTTTCAGGTTAAGAGCCAGAAGAACAATCGCAACTGTCGAAAAAATGATTTTCAAAAAGAGAGAAGGTATAAAAAGAGCCGAAATACCGAAAACAGCGGCAAAGACAAGCTTTAACAAATAATTGTAACTGGACATTTACAATCACCTCCAATGTTTTGTTGTTATATTTAACTATAACACATATTGTAAAAAATGTCAACTTTTTGAGTTTAATAATATCTAATACTCTATCAAACTACCTGTTTCTCTTGCTTTGTTGAAACCAAATCTGAATAACAACAATCCCAATGGAATTGTCAATAAACTCATGATGATCAAAACTATTATCTCGTTCTTCACATCAACAAAGGTGGCCCCTGTCAGTAAGGACTTTCTCAATGCACTTAAAGCATATGTGGGCGGCAAAAAATATGAAAAACTCCTCAACCATGCTGGTAATATGGATATTGGGTATAGTACCCCACTAACAAGGCCAGACAGTGTACTAAAAATCCAACTTATTGGATCTCCCATCTTTGTTACCATTATTACTCCTGCACTCATAAGACCTATCCCACTTATACATATTATTGAAAGTATTAAAATGAATAACGATAAAATTATATTTATTGTCATTTGAATATCGAATATCAAAACCAGAAACAAAAAAATAACTCCTACATTTATTGTAGTCCATATGAAACTATTTATTCCATTGAATATTAACAGTTGCCACAATGGTGTGTTACTCATCAATAAATATTCAAGTGTTCCCATTGTTTGTTCTGACCTTATAGAATTTCTAAAAGAATCTAATGCAACTGAGACATAACTCATATACATCGTTCCTGTTATTAGAAATGCCATTAAGTCTCCACCGTAAGGTTCAAGCAGGGGGAAGGTGTTCCCTTCTTGCAAAAAATTAGCCATGAATCCAAACCTTAAAACACCTATCAGCATACTTGCTATTCCAAGTATTGCGTACGTTCTATAACTGAAATTTGTTATGAACCCTCTTTTAATGAATATCCATAATTTTTTTAAAAAACTCATTTTTTATCATTCCTCACAAAGTTTATGAATACTTCTTCTATTGAAGGGATTTCAACATTTATTGTAAGTATCTTTCTGTCTTGGCTTTTCAGTTTTTCTATCAGTTGATCAAGTACTTCTGCAGAGTTCTCAACTTCTATTTCAAATTCGTTATCTTTTATCCTTCTAAATAGGTTTATCTTTTCTTTGATGCCATCTTGTGAAATTAAATCTTCACTGATAGCTTTATCTACTTTCACTTTTATTATTTCTTTTTTTAATACTCTTTTTAAGTTTTCTTTTTTATCAACAGCGAGCATATTCCCTTTGTTCAATATACCTATTCTATCGGCAAGAAGTTCTGCTTCATGCATATCGTGTGTGGAAAGTATAATAGTTTTATTTTTATCCTTGAGAGATAGAATTATGTCTCTTATCTCATTTGCACTTATTGGGTCGATAGAAGATGTTGGCTCATCGAATATGTATACATCAGGATCATGTAATAATGCTCTTGCTAAAGAAAGTTTTTTCTTCATACCAGTTGAGTATTTCATATACTTTAAATCTTTGGCGTCTTCTAAATTGAACAGATTGAGTAAAAAGTTTATCCTTTCTTTTAAGTCCTTACTTTTTATACCGTACAAAGTACCAAAGAACTCGAGGTTTTGATAACCATTCAATCTGTAATAAAACGATCTTTCAAATCCTGTTGATAACCCTATCGATTTTCTTACCTTGTACTCATCTTTTTTGATGTTGTATCCGTTAACCCAAGCATCTCCATATGTTGGTAGTATGAGAGTGGAGATGGTTTTTAGGAAAGTAGTTTTCCCTGCACCGTTTGGTCCAAGCAAAACAAATATATCTCCATTTTGAATGGATAGGTTTATATCTTGTATGGCTCTTATTTCTTTCTTTTTTACTTTGAATACCTTCGTTAGGTTTTGTGTTTTTATCGTTTCTATAATATCATCCCTTCATTCATACTTTAAAGCCTCTACGGGGCTTAATTTGGAAGCCTGATTGGCTGGATATATTCCAAAGAATAATCCAACTCCTGCAGATACTCCAAATGAGAAAAGTATCGATCTCCATGTTACCAATGCTGTTAGTCCAAAAGACCTTCCAAAGAACGCTATTATACTTGATAGAAGCCCTCCCAACATTATTCCTATTAAACCTGCTACTACCGTTAAGATTATACTTTCAACTAAGAATTCAAGCAGTATTCTTTGTCTTGTTGCTCCTATCGCCATTTTTATACCTATCTCTCTTGTTCTTTCTTTGACTGTAACAAGCATTATATTCATTATCCCTATTCCACCAACAACTAACGATATTGCTGCTATCCCTACTAATATGACATTAATAATTCCTACAATTTGATTTGCTGATTCCAACATCGCACTTTGACTTGTTATACTGTAATATTTTGTATCTTTAAATTTATTAAAAAGATAAAGATCGACTCCCGCAATTGCTAAGTCGGAAGTGTTTTCATCGATAAAAGAAGCTATTATTTGAGGAGCTTTTCTACTATAATCAGAGTTCATTATTCTATATTCTCCAACAGTATATGGTATTATCATTAAATCATCCACATTGAAAAAAACTATGCTCCCTGTTTTCTCGATAACTCCTATTATTTCAAATGGAACTTCCACAATTCCACCAGCGCTTGAATTTATAACTAACCTTATTTTTTCTCCAATAACATTTTGTCTCCCAAATAACTCGTTTGCTATATTAAATCCAATAACAGCACAAGGTCTTAATTTGTCAATATCGTCTTCCTCCAAATCTCTACCATAGGAGATTTTTAGATTCATCATATTAAAAAATTCTGGGAATGTACCAAGTAAATGAATTTTAGTAGTTTTTTTACCGTTGTTGACTATAAAATTTGCTCCACCCATAACACTTATTGCATATTCAATATATGCCACTGAATTTTTAATATTTTCTGCATCTTGAACAGTCATTGGATTGGAAGAGTAAAGAGAAGTTTGACCATTAATAATTATAATCTTTGTTCCTAAACCGGCTAGGGTATCCTTTATTTGTTTGCGAGCTCCATCCCCTATGGCTATTATGGTCATCACAGCTCCTATGGCTATTATTATTCCAAGCATTGAAAGAAATGTCCTTAATTTGTTAGAAAAAAGTGTTCTCAGTGATTCTTTAAATATTTCCAAGTTACTCCCCCTCTATAAATCATTTTTTCCTCTAAATTTAAAGAAAGTACTTTTCATCCTAAGGGAGGTTGGTTTGTATTTTCTAACGTCTTTCTTATCTTGAATATCGTGGTAAGATTCTCTGTTCAGGATATTTCTAAATCTCTCAACTTTAATTATCCGCACAACTCCATGGGAATCTTTGCTTACCCCTTGGATTTTGGCATTCATAGCAAACCCCGTCGGGATAACATGGACTACAATTCCCCACTTGAGCGCAACAATCTTTACCCTCTTCACCATCGCAAGGTGAGAAATAAATCTTATTATTTACCTGCGGCTCATTTAAAAAGTCCATAAGCTACTCCTCCTTTCTTGCTTTCTTTCTAAGTTTCTGCTCAGCAACTAAACTTACCATTTCTTTTAGATTATATTTCCAAGGTATGCAAGCGTAAGGTTTTTTCCAAGGCGAGGCGCTCAATCTTTCAACAGTTACTGCATTAAAAACACATCCTCCCATACACATTGGAAGTACAGGACATTCCATACATTTTTGATCTTCGAACGGTTCGTAAGTTATCCATTTTTCAAATTTATGGTTTAATTCTATATCTTCTTTTGTTATTTTACCTACAGAAGAAAATTTATTTCCTATCTCTCCCCAACACTTGTAAATACTCCCATCGACATCTATTACACAACTATTTTTACATAAGGCATCACATCTGGCCATTCTTAATCTTCTAAATGGATTGAATGGATAATCGGGTATGAGTGTGATGACTTCTTTGTATAGTTCTACTTCCACATTAGCAAATTCTCTCAATGTAAGCATCTCATCATTAAATCCCGTAGATAGTTCTTCCACTACCTCAACTGGTTGAAAATCAAAATCAACTCTCCATCCCTTTTCTGCAAGTATCTTTATCATTTTTTTCACATTTTCTATACTATTTTTAGAGATATTTGTTCTAATGGTTACATACATCTTATCTTGTGCATAGTTTATATTTTCCATAATTTTATCAAAAGTAGGCTTGTCACTTTTAGTCTTTCTATATTTGTCATGAAGAGTCTTATCTCCATCAATTGTTATTATTACGGAGTTTACTCCACAGTTCAGTAGTCTATTGACAATGTCATGAGTTAACAAATAACCGTTCGTTACGACATTCGCTTCATACTTTACTTCGAACTTCTTACACATTTCTTCAAAACCTTTACTTAACGTTTCTAATTCATCGAGTGCAAGAAGCGGCTCTCCTCCATAAAAAGTTATGCTCAATACTTTAGGATGTTCTTCTTCAAATCTTTTTTCCGTCATATTTAGAATTGTGTTTACAATATTTTTTGCTATTTTTGCGGGTTTCTTATCCATTAAAGTTATCAACATTTGTTGATAGCAATAAACACAAGAAAAATTACATTCTTCAGTTAAACTTATAGTATATCTTAAAAATCTATCACTGTATTTGTAATTGTTTAACCTCATCTTCAAATATGTTATTTCGTCAAATTCATCAGGGATAATGTATAATCCTTTTTTCAACTTTTCTATATCTTCATCAGATAGCTTTATTTCTTCTATATTTCCACTTTCAAGAACTTCTTTAACTTCTTTTACTTTGTTTGGTTCAACATATAGAATGGCATTTGAAATGCTATTAAATAAAATGAGATAGTTATCTTTTTCTATAAGTTGATTATACCTTGATATTTTCATCTTTTTTCACCGCTTTCAGCTTTCTTTCCATGTCTTTTGTGAAATACCACAATCTTGCGAAAGATTCTAAAGCAGTTTTTTCTTCTGGGCATCCTCTAACTCCTGAATTCACTATAGCATTTCTACATCCTCCAAAACATTGAGGGAGTAACTCACACTTTTTACATTCTTCATCTTGAAAAGCATCGTGTTTATACCATAAAAGGTACTTTGTTTTATCATATTCGATGCCATTGTTTGTTACTTTTCCAAACTCGTTCCCCTCATTTACTGCAACTGTACAAGGGAAAACTTCGCCTTTAGGCCCTATTAAAATAGAAGATTCACAGTCATATTCACAATAAATCGGATTAGAAAGAATAGGAAGAAAAGTTTCAAATCCTTTTTGAGATGCATAGTAATAGAACTTAGCCAATTTTTCGTAAGAATTTTCCCCTCTAAAGTTCATAACTTCACGATGTATTTCCTTCTGTACTTCTGAGCCTTGAAATATCCATCTAAAGTACACCTTTATTCTATCCTTTGGAAGAGTCTCAAACATATCGAGTAGCTTAGGTATCTTGTTGTAATTATCTGGCCCCACATTTACCCTTAAGTTGACACTCGCCTCTTTCGTAAATTTAAGAAATCCCTCAATGTTATTGAATATCGTCTGGAATGTAGGTTTTCCGCCTCTTAATGGTCTATATTTATTGTGGTATTCAGCAGGTCCATCAAGTGTTATCTGAACATTTCTTATCTTCAGCTGATCAAATAATACAGCTTTGTCCAGCGTTAGAAGATAGCCATTCGTAGATATTGAGGAAGAAAAATTATTTTTGTACTCTTCACACATTTTTATGGCTTTTTCGTTTATATATTTCATGATATCAAATTTTAAAAGAGGCTCTCCACCAAACCACGCTATAGAAATTCCTTGCTTATTCTTAGCAATTTTTGATATGTAATTTGCAATATTAGAGGCAGTCTCCTTATCCATACTTGCACCTTCATGGGATTCGTAGCAATAGATACAATCGAAATTACATTTCATAGTTGGCATTATTGTAAGAGAAACCACAGAAGAATCAAACCGCGTTTTATAATTCGTCATCTTTAAATGTTGTATTTCGTCAAAATTCTCTTCTATTAAATAACCACCATACACTAGATCATTCCTTAGCTTCGCATATTCTCCTTCCCAATTCTCATTTGGTGAGTTCAATATCTTTTCTATGATATTGTACTTCTCTTTATCAACTCTTGCAATAGCTTTTGTCAGAAAATTTACAAAAATAACTTTCTCCCCATCTTTGAAGATAACATTGTAATTGGAAACTTTGTATTTAGGCACTCTTTCTCTACCTCCTCAAACTTTATAAAATCGATTCTACGCGTTAACAAACTATCTCAATCAATTTTTTGAAAACTTTTAGAGTCAACATTCTACTATATATAGTAGAGTTAAACTATACACAAGAGTAGCACAAGTTGTTGTCGCATCCTGCGAAGCTGGGATTGCACGCGCAATCAAAACATCCTAGGTCATAACAACCTTGACAGTCTGGATTGTCTCCACAACATAGCGGGGTAATACTTCCTTTATTTGGTAAACTCAAAAATTCCATTTTTGTTTTCCTCCTTTAGAGTTTTCTTCATATGATTTCTTGACTTCAAAAGGAACATACCATAATAAGCTACTCCTGAATCAACTTGCAAAATACCTGGTTATGTATGTTCAATCAGGAGAGGGGACAAAGTGAAAAACTCAGGTTCCACATCAACAGTCAATTGAGTTGTCCCCTCTTTAAAATTAGCTCTTATACACAAACCCCTTGACAACCTGCCTGGCATCCACACACAGGGTTATGGCAACTCCCGTCAGGGTAGCAAGGCTCACAATTTCCATCGTCTCCACAACATAGTGGGGTAACACTTCCTTTATTTGGCAATTCTAAAAACTCCATCTTTTTCACCTCCTCGTACTAATATTGAAAGATTCCCTCACACTCTATACTCACATACAACCAGCGTTTGGGTGGCAATCACCGTTTGGGTAGCAATCCGTACATCCTCCATTCACACACGTTTTGCAGTTGCCGTTATCACCGCAGCAAAGGGGAGAAACATCACAACCCTTGGGCAATGATATGAAATCCAAGGTATCCACCTTCCTTCCAAAGATCTTTGATATTCCGCCAAGTACCCAAACTTTTTTATCAAGATGCTCTCGAGATTAGTTAAATAGGATACTTCTTAAGAATGCCTGTCCCACCCTTACTATGCCACTTTCTTAAGTACCCTCAAAACACTTCGACTTCTACCTGAAGCTACATTATTGCTTTGTGTTGTGTTTTCTGCGAGTTTCTTATTTGCTGGCTAATAATCCTAATTATTGCTCTTCCTTTAATAATTCACACATTAGTTTCTAAACATTTCTCAATACTTTTCAAAAGTTTAAAATACATACTTACCAACTTTCATCAATATAACTTACAACTTCCCCTGGGTTAAATCCAGATGTTCCATCCACTCCTGTATTATCACCTCCAAAAACAAATATTCCCCCCAACACTAAAATAGTGATTAAGAATATTACAATAAGTCTCTTCACTTTTTTCTTCACCCCCTATAACTTATTTTGATAAATAAAATTCCTCTATTCTAATTTTTATCATACACTTTTCCATATGGTTTTCAAGTGTTTTGTCAACTTCTAGAATATGCATAAACAAAGGATTGTTATTTTTGAATTTCTAAAAATAAATGTTACAACTTCTCGTTTTTTACATTTTATCTTCTCCTACTTTTGCTTTATGGTAGGAAAGATAAAGGTTATGATATAATAATTTTTGTAATAAAAAATATGTTGTTTCTACAAGACGTTAACATTATAGGAAAAACAATCCTAAGTAAATTTTAGGTACCGATTCAGTAACTAAAAGATTATATATCGGTTGGGGGAATTGGAGATGAATCTAAAAGATATTATAGAAATACTCAACTTTGGTCAGTTTTCAAAACCGTTTTTAAATTATATTAGTAAGTATTTAAAAAATGAATCAATAAAACAACATGAAGAAGTTATTAATTACATTGATGTATTGAAATTAAAATGGGCTGCAAAATATGAAGAAGCACTTGAAAAGATAGAAGAAGGAATAAAAGGATTATCAAAAGGTGGCTTGTATTATCTTTTTTTAGAACAAAAAATGATTATTTTAAAAAGGTTAAAAGATGTCAAAGAAGTTGAAGTAATATACAAAGAATTAAGAGATAACTTTTGTGATATTCCTCAATATGTTAGAGGACTCGTTGTAGAATCTTTAAGAAACATACGAGAATTGTATTATGATTCCAATAAAAGTATGGAAAAGATTAGACATTGGAGTGAAGCATACGAAAACAATCCTGTTGATAAGGGATTTATCCTCATGGCTGATGCAAGAGAGAAAAAGAATGAAGAAAAATATGAAGAAGCGACTTGTTTAAATATTGAGGCATTTAAGATATTGAAGGATGTTCCACATCCGTCTGGAATAGTACAAGCTTTAAACAATATAAGTTGGTGGTTAAAAGATGTAGATAAAAGTATCGCTTTAAACTTTAGCTTAGGATTGGGATTTTATCTTGGTTATTATTTTGATGATGATAACTTTAATGTTTTCAATTCATTTGATACTATCTTTCAAGTGCAAAAAGAAAGTAACGATCTAATGATGTATGAAACAGCTTTTATATTCTCAAAGTGTTTATCAAAGGTTGATAAAGAAAGATACAATACTTTAAAAAGACAATGCAAAGAAACGATCGATCAACTAAAACACTGTGTTTGTAACTTAGAAAACAATTATTATTTAAACACAAAGACTTTAAGAGATTTCATAAAACAAGAAGTAGAAAAAGAGCAAATTCCTATTAAAGAACTAAATATCTCAAAAAGAACGTTGAATGATTTCTTATCTGGAAAAACAAAGCAAATAAAGTCAAATACATTGAGAAAGATAATAGATAACCTTGAGTTTGAAATAAATAGTTCTCTTGCTATTCCAATAATAAAAGAACTAAAAAGGAAAGATATAGACAAAAAGTTTGAAGAAAACTTTTACAAATTTATAAGCTTAAGGGTAGAAAAGCAACTTTCTGAATTTTTTACTTCTTATCTTGTTCATTATTACAGGCAAGAGGTTAAATTAGAAAAGGTGATTAAAGATATAAAAAGTGGAAGTTTAATCAAAGAAAGATGCCTAATCATCCCTATAATTTGGGAAAGCCTATCAGTCATTGAGATTAAAGCGTTTGCTTGAGAAAGATCTCTGTCATCAGCAATAACGGGTATCAAAGAGAGTAAAGCAGGACCAAACAAGCTACCGCAGATCTGTAATCCAAAAATTGCCAAAATTAACACCCATATTTGGAATAAATAAGTGCCAAAAAAGGAACCTAACAACAAGAGGATCACGCCACATGTTATATATGTTATGACAAGAATGTTCCTCTTCTTCCACCTATCGGCCCAGACTCCTGCAAATGGAGAAAAAATTATATTGACAACTGCTACCGTAGATAAAATAGCGCTAACTGCTGCAACTCCGCCTATCTCAGTTGCAGCAGACCAAAGAATAGAGATAGTAAAAATTGCTGTTCCTGCACTTGAAACAAGTCTTCCAACGAATAAAAGTAAAAAATTTCTATTCTTAGTTAAAAGATTTAAACTCCCCTTAGAACCTGACATTTTATTCCTCTTTTCTTTTTTTAATCTTTGAATTCACTGTCGCTGCATTTAAAGTGAAAATACAATTTCAATATGCTCCTAAAAGACCTCTGTTTTTCGCTATCTTTTCACAGAGCCATAAGGTAAAAATGCCAATCACAAGATATAACAACGTGTTAAGTATTAAAAAATAAAAATCCATGCTTAAAAAAGAAAACGAAATTGTAGTGGAAGCTATTCCTTTAATCATTGAAACTCCTTTTGTAAAAGGAAGACTTAAAAATATGTTTGATAATACTTCAGGCAGGTTTTCTATAGTACTGAACCCAATTCCCAAAAATAATATTTGAAATATAAATGGTAAAGAACCTAACCTTTTAAAAACCAACATTAATCCACCAAGTATCAGTGAGAGTCCAAATACCCCTGCTAAAACGAGAAAAAATATTAATATCATAGATAAGTTCATTGTAATTTTAACCCTTGTTGTTAATAACAAAAGAAGAAAGAGCGGTATTGCTGCCAAAACATCTCTAACAAAAAGCGAAAAAGTTTTTGAAAATATTATAGTTATCAAATTATGTGGTGTTAGAATTATTTGTTCCATTGTGCCTTGAAGTATTTCATTGTAAAGTTGATGATCTGGCACGGTTAAAAACATGGATGAAAAATAAAATACTATAAAACCTACAACTTGGCCTGAAATCATATTGTTGAATTCTTCAGTAGTAAAACCTGAAGCAGTTGAGCTAATTCCTAAATACATAACAAGAAATATTGCATAAAAAGACAGTACATCTGAAGAAGTTGATATAATGTATCTTTTAGTATAAGAAAAGGTCTTAAAAAGGTCTGCATACAAAAGATTCAAAAATCCTTTCATAATCACATTCCTCCAGTCAATTTTAAGAAGATATCCTCAAGGTCAGGTTGCTCTTTTTCTATAGAAGAAAATACAATGTGGTTATTCTTCAAAAAATTGAGAATTTCATACAAATTTGAAAATTCCGACATATGCACTTGAATTAAGAATGTATCTTGGTTTTCCGTTTTTATATTTATATTCGGGAATTTTTTTTGAAGCGATAATATGAAATCTGTTTCGTAGCTACCTTCACAATGAATTTTGTACACAGATCTTTGAAAATCTTTTTTGAATTCTTCAAGTTTACCGATTCTTATCAGTCTACCTTTGTTAATAATTCCAATCCTATCTGAGACTTCTGAGGATAGTTTCATGTCATGAGTCGTCAGCAAGATTGTTTTACCTTCTTTTTTGCTGAAATTTATTATCATTTCTTTTATCTTTTTACTTGATGCAACGTCAAGCCCAAGAGTAGGTTCATCTATTAGAAGAATTGAAGGATTTTTTATTAATGCACAACATAATGCTACTTTTTGTTGCATACCTCTTGATAACTTTCCAACTGGAGTACTCTTTTTTTCGTATAGATCAAATTGTTTAAGTAAATTTTGAGCATATTTAGGTGTTGATTCATCATAACAATTATGTATTCTCGCAAAATAAAATAAGTTTTCTAAAACTGATAAATTCCAGTAAACGTTTCTGCTTCCTTCTAATACGGCTCCAATTAATTTTTTGCTATTTTTATTAAATTTGTTTCCATTAATGTAGATTTTCCCAGAAGTTGGTTTGATAAGTCCACAAATCATTTTTATGGTAGTTGTTTTCCCTGCACCATTTGGTCCGAGCAATGTAAATATTTCTTCTTCTTCTATTTCTAAATTAAGATTGTCAACCGCTGTTAAATTTTTTTTATTTAAAAAGCCTGTTGAATATATTTTTGTTATGTTAGATAATCTAATCATTCAATTCTCCTTTTTATATATGATTAAAGAAGATTTCAATGAATACGTGGCAGTTATAGTTAAACAACTAACAAAACGCATGAATTATTCTCAATATTTACTCTAAAATCGCTTGTTACTTTATAATTGGGTTGAGAATCGCTATTCTGTTTGTCGAAAGATCTAAACCTTTATAGGAAATACCTATTGGAATACTACATTGATATTAATTAAATTTCTTAAAAACAAGTGAATAGTTCCTGTTACCAAATGAAAAGGAATTTTTAAGAGCTATATTTATATTTTTTTGAATTGTATTCTTCGCAATAAATTTGTTTATATTTCCATTTGGATCAGGATTATTATAATTTAGATTAGGATGAATAAAATCATGTTTAAGTTCTAATAAGGTGGCTATTGTTTCAATAATAGAAGACGCTCCCAAAGAATGACCAATCAATGATTTTGTAGAATTGACTAATAAATGACAATTTTTGTTATCAAAGATAGAACTTATTGCATTTGCCTCTAAATTATCCGAATGACTGCAGCTATTAGCATAGGCGTTAATATAATCAACTTCATGAGGTTTTACCTTTGAATTCTTTAGTGCCATATTCATACTATTTATCATTTCTTGAGGTGTTTTAGAAGAATAATTAACACTAAATGTATCGGTAGAGCATCCATACCCTAATAAATAAGCATAGGGATTACAACTATGCGTGAGAAAACTTCTCTTTGATTCTAATATTATGGTTCCTGCTCCTTCCGAAATAACGAATCCATTGTGTTTTATATCAAATGGTCTGCTTATTAATTGTGGTTCCTCAAAATCCGTTGATAAAACTTTAGACATATATAAAGGAGCAATCACAGCCTTATTTATGGGGGTTTCTGTTCCACAAACTATGACTGCATCAATACTTTCAGAATTTATTAAATCAAAAGCAATTGATAAAGCAGCAGCTCCCGAAGAGCATCCACATGATACACTAAATGCAGGTCCCTTTATTTCAAAGTTAACTGCAATATGAGACGCTGCTATATCAGTAGTAAAAATTGTAAAATATGGATTAGCACGTTTAATACCATAAGTTTTAAATCTGTCATAATAATGTAATGCTTCTGGAATCCCACCAAGAACGGTTGAAACAATAATAGCAATTCTTCTTTCGTTGTTAGAATTTATATTTAAATTTGCTTCATTCAGTGCTTCGAAAACTGAACATATAGCAAATTTAGTGGATCTGTCCATGTTTCTCCTTTGCTTTAAAGGTATCATTTCATTGTATGATTCGTTCTTTATCTCACCAGAAACTTTAATAGGAAAATCAGTGATATCGAATAAGCTTACTTCACTAATTCCACTTTCCCCGCTTTTTAAGCTTTTTAAAAACGACTTTATTCCAATTCCAACAGGACTTACCACCCCGGCACCAGTTATTATAACTTCATTTTTATTTTTATACATTATATTTTCTCATATAATTTCTGTATTTTTGCATTATAAAAAATTCTAGCTCTTTTAATACATTTCCCTTGCAATTTACATTAACTGCTGGCCTCATATATTTGTCTTCTCGTCTTAATTCTTTTAAAATGCTGTTATATGGGCATCCTCCATAACAAAATGGAAGTAAATAACAATTTGAGCATTTTTCATCTTTAAAAGGAGACCAAGAAGTCCACGCTATAGTATTATAATTTAACTTTATTTCTGCGTTATTAGTATCTAAATAACCATCTCTAAAAGCAGTGTCCCCAGCAAATGTAACACATTTATAGATATTTCCTTCTGGGGAAATAACAAAATTATTATTTTTAGTAGCGGAACACCCAAATGTTTGTGATTTATCCCCTACAAAAATATTTATATGTGTTTTTAAAATATGATCAATCTCTTCAATTAATAAATTATAGAAGATTGAATAATCTAATTGTGAGCCTTCCATATTGCATGCAGAAGTAATTTGTGTAGGAGCAAAAATTAAATAAACTTTGTTACTATCCAATCCTTTTGATATTAATAGATTTATGAAATCCCCAAGAAAGTTAATATTTTCAGTGTCCAAGTTAATCCTAATAAAAATTTTATCAAATATGTTCAAAGAATCTTTGATATTTTGAAAAATAGTATCAAAAGTAGGAGAGCCATCTTTTGTTACTCTACGTTTATCATGAATTTCTGGAGGCCCCTCAAAAGTTACAATAAAATATTTAATTCCTGAATTTTTAAGTCTTTTACTTGTTTCCATGTTTAATAAATAGCCGTTTGTTATAATAAAAGAAAAATATTTACAGTCATTTTTTTCACATATTTTTTTAATATCCAGGCTCATATTGACTATATCTGATATGGATAAAAGTGGCTCTCCTCCATACCATGTTACTGATAGTTCTTCCTTTTTAATTGTTGCCTTATCTATATAATCTACTATTGCATCTTTTTCTCTTTGATTCATTTTAGCATTTTCCAAATCATAATAAGATGAAGCTTTTAATTGATTTTGGTAACAATAAGGACAATCAAAATTACATGCAAAATTAGGAATAATAGTTAAAGATAATTTCCTTGAATTGAATTTTTCGTTTAAATATAATGTCTCTAGAATTTTTGTTTCACTCAATCTTTCTTTTATTAAAAACTTGCCTTTTAATAGATCATCTTTTAGTTTTTCATATGAAGATGCATATTTTATATTTGGTTTTTCTAATATTTGATTTATTTTTTCAAAATCTTCTGAACAAAATTCTGCTAGTGCTTTGGACATAAGATTGTATGCTAAAAATTTTTCTTCATTTATTTTAAAAAAAACATTATAATTTGATTTCTTTAATTCCATTATGATAACCTCTCTTTCTCGCTTTTTATTTTCTGTGATATATTTCAAAACTTATTATTTCTTGATAAAACATCTTTATTATTTAAAATTTTATATATTTTTTTCTTCAAACTGTCCTCTTTAAGTTTTTAATTTTTTTATATGCCCCTAAGTAATTTACTTGCTTATCAGGTTCTTTTTTTAATTATTTGCTTAGATGATGCCAGATTTATGATTTTTGTTCTTATTTAAATTGTTCTAACCCACTACTTAACTAAGGACCTACTATAATAAATCAATTATTTACATTTAAAAAAGAAAGGTTCTCTTCCAAAAACAGTGGGTAGAAAAAATAAAGCATGACTAAAATGTAAAAAATCTGGTATCATCTTCTAAAGAACAAAATCAAAAACAATGAGGTGATAGTGGATGAGAAATGAACTACCAAAATTCTTTGAACAGATACTCAATGTAAATGACCCATGGGAAATAGTAAAGATAACTCAACAGTTAAATGAGATACACATATACCAGAAATGATTAAAGCAGCTAATACTATTCTCAATCATATAGACGGTATCTTATTACACATAAAAACAAATATAACTAACGGCAAAATAGAAGGCATGAACTCTAAACTAAGAGGTTTTACTAAAAGAGCTTTTGGATTTAAAACATCAAAGAATTTAAAAATAACTATCTTTATCGCTTTGGGTAAACTTAATTTAACTCCAGCTTAATTACCCACTCTATTCGTGAGAGAACCAAAAGAATTAAACTATATTATGTATAAAATTTTGACTTCGAATCATCCTCTGCAGGCAAGCATTCACCTGCAGAGGAATACATCAATATAATTTTTAGCAGCAATGATCTTTCACAGTTTGAGGATTTGGATCAGTTATTGATGCTAATTTACTTAGGTCTTCAGGATCAAAAATCTTATCACTTATGTATTTCACTTTTCTTCACCTCCTCTTTTTTTAGATTTTACTTTCCTGCAGGATTTTTATTTGCCGGCTAATAACCTTAATTCTTATTCTCCATTCAATAATTTTCTCCTGCGTTCCAAACATTCCACATCTTTTTAATCCTCTTTAAAAGTTTAAAATACACATTTACCAGCTTTCTTCAATAATATTCATCGTAGCTCCAGTTTCTAACATATTTGTTTTAACCGTATCCTTATCATCTCCTCCAAAAGTAATTGTTCCGAATGAAAACAGCATCATCATAATTACTATAACAAGCACCTTTTTCATTTTTGACCCCCCCACATAATTTAAGATAAACACCCTTTCACTATTTATCATACTCTTTTCTATATGGTTTTCAAGTGTTCTGTCAACTTCTAGAATATGCATAAACAAAGGATTGTTATTTTTGAATTTTTAAAAATAAATGTTACAACTTCTCGTTTTTTACATTTCATCTTCTCCTATTTTTGCTTTATGTCAAGAATAATAAAGGTTATGATATAATAATCTTTGTAATAAAAAATACGTTGTTTCTATAAGACGTTAACATTATAGGAAAAGCAATCCTAAGTAACTTTTAGGTACTGATTCAGTAACTAAAAGATTATATATCGGTTGGGGGAATTAGGGATGAATCTAAAAAATATTGTAGAAATACTCAACTTTGGTCAGTTTTCAAAACCGTTTTTAAATTATATGGGTGAGTATTTGAAAAATGAATCAACAAAACAACATGAAGAAGTTATTAATTACATTGATGTATTAAAATTAAAATGGGCTGCAAAATATGAAGAGGCACTTGAAAAGATAGAAAAGGCAATAACGTTATCTAAAAAAAGAAGCATTGATTATTTGCTTTTAGTGGAAAAGATGGATGTATTGGTTAAACTTTCAAAGGAGAAAGAAATTAAAGAAACTTTCTATGAGTTAAGAAACGGGTTCTCTAAACTTCCAAGGTATCTTAGAGGAGTTGTTGTAGAATCTTTAAGAAACATACGAGAATTGTATTATGAATCCAATGAAAGTATAGAAAAGGTTAGACATTGGAGCGAAGAATACGAAAACAATCCTGTTGATAAAGGGTTTATCCTCATGGCTGATGCAAGAGAGAAAAAGAATGAAGGAAGATATGAAGAAGCGACTCAGTTAAATATTGAAGCATTTAAGATATTGAAAGATGTTCCTCATCCATCTGGAATAGTACAAGCTTTAAACAATATAAGTTGGTGGTTAAAAGATGTAGATAAAAGTATAGCTTTAAACCTTAGCTTAGGATTAGGATTTTACCTTGGTTATTACTTTGACAATGATAACTTCAATGTTTTCAATTCACTTGATACTATCTTTCAAGTGCAAAAAGAAAGCAACGATCCAATGATGTATGAAACAGCTTATATTTTCTCAAAGTATTTATCAAAGGTCGATAAAGAAAGATACAACATTTTAAAAAAGCAATGTGGAAAAAGTATCAATCAGCTAAAATACTGTGTTTTTAACTTAGATAACCGTTATTACTTAAACACAAAGACTTTAAGAGACTTTCTAAAGCAAGAAATAGAAAATGGGCAAGTTCCCATTAAAGAACTAAATATCTCAAAAAGAACGTTGAATGATTTCTTATCTGGAAAAACAAAGCAAATAAAGCCGAATACATTGAGAAACATAATAAACAACCTCGAGTTTGAAATAAACACCTCTCTTGCTATTCCAATAGTAAAAGAACTAAAAAAGAAAGATATAGACAAAAAGTTTGAAGAAAACTTTTACAAATTTATGCAGTTAAGGGTAGAAAACCAACTTTCTGAATTTTTTACTTCGTATCTTGTTCATTATCACAGGCAAGAGGTTAAATTAGAAAAGGTGATTAAAGAGATAGAAAGTGAAAGTTTAATAAAAGAAAGATGTGGTTATTACACAAGAGAGTTAATAAACTCAATATTTGAAAAAACTCTAAAGATAGGTGTTGATTCATTACTAATAAATAACCAAAGACTAAAATCAAAAACATTCACAAACAAAGATATAACCTTCAAAGAACATCCTTACTATTCAGCAAGGAAAATCCTTGTAAAAAGATTCATGAAAGATTTAAATAAAACATACTTACAAGAGTTCATTGAAAAATATATAAAACTTGATTCAAATCAAAAAGAGATAATAGAAAAGTTCATAATGAACTATGGAAGGTATTATGAAATAAGAAATATACCAAAAGAATTAAGACCAAAAGTACCAAAAGAAATTAATGTATTTGTGAAGAAATACACTTTAAAAAGAAGATTATCTGCAACTTCTTTCTATATTTTTGAAGGTGAAGAAAGAGAGAAGATTGTTGAAACTTTGAAAGCGTTTGCTTGAGCGCAAAAGAAAAATTAATTTCGAGATGATTTGAAAAATAGGTCTTAATTTTTGCTGACTAATTTATGTTAAAATATATATGGAAAAAATACGGCAGGTGAAAATATGAATATTAATAAATATGAATTGTTAGAATCTCTTTGTAAAAAATATAAAATTGGCTTGGTTTATCTTTTTGGCTCACAAAAAGATAAAGCCTTTAAATTATTAAGTAGCGATTCAGATGATGTCAAAATAGATGATCCTCTTACTGATATAGATGTAGGAGTAGTTTTTCTATTTGAATTGGAAAAAGTTAAACATGTGTACAAATTATATTCTGCTGTATATAATGATTTTGAAGAGATTTTTAAGCCATACAAGTTAGACCTTGTTTTTTTGCAAGAAACTCATGCTGTATTTCAAGTTGAAGCTTTAAAAGGAATATGCGCATATTATGTATCAGAAAATTTTAAAGATGAATATGAAATGGTAATATTAAGACGAGCTGCAGATTTTAAATACGTTTTGGATCTATACAGAAAAGAAGCATTAGAAAAATAATAATAAATAATTCTTGAAAGGAATGAAATTTAGAATGATAAATAAAGGCCTTGTTAGAGATCGCCTATTGCTCATTAATAAATATCTATCTCAGTTAGAAATGCTATCTCAGTTTTCAAAAGAAGAATTTCTCAGTGATAGTAGGAACCCGGCAGCAGTAGAAAGTTTTTTGAGAAGGTCTTTAGAATGTATCTTCGATATTGGTAGACATATATTGGCTAAAACTGGTAACATCGATATGGCTGGCGAATATAAAGCAATTGCTAAAGGTCTTGGAGAAAAAGGCATAGTAAGCGAACATTTAAGTCAGAAATTAATTCAAATGGCAGGGTACAGAAATAGACTGGTTCATTTGTATCATAATATTTCTGAAAAAGAACTGTATGATATAGTAAAAGAAGACTTGAAAGACTTAGAACAATTTGTTATTTGTATAGAAAAATATCTTGAAAATAATTGAATTAATTTCAAGATATGTTTAAGCACTAATTTTTTATAATCTTCTTTTCACACCACCAACTGACTTTCGATGATCTCTTTGTAAACAGGAGAACTTTCTATTAATTCGTTGTGTGTTCCTTCTCCTACTATCTCTCCTTCTTTTAATACTATTACCTTATCTGCCGCTCTAAGAGAAAAATAATAAAATGGCATCATAGTCATTTTATTCATCTCCTTCCGTTTCAATTTTTGTTATCTCTCCTGCGGGATGTTTCTTTTGCGCTCAAATACCTTATTTTTTCTTATACTTTTCCTTTTTTAAATAAAAACACTCTTTCGGATTTTGAACTACTACCATAAATATCTAATGATAATTTGCTCACATTGAAAATACACCTTGTTTTAACTCAAAATCTTCTCCTTATCCTTTTCTGCATAAAATAAGGATAATATTCCTGAAATTACAAAACTAATGAATAAAACAGTGAAAACTAAAAAATCTAATTGAGGAAAGTTTATTGCAATTATTACTCCAAACATGATAGCAACAGTGAAGATAGAAGAAAATTTATCAGATCTATACCAGATACTATAACCTTCAACTAAAATATAGGCAGTCGTCCATACGACAGCGGCAATGGCAAATAAAAGATAACTCCATCCTCCTATTATGATTATCGCCGGTAGTGAAAGAAGAAGAATAATCGTTCCAATTAATCCCCCCGTTAATCCTCTGATCAACAAAATTGCCCTTGCACTTGAAATAACTAAAAAATAGTCTATTAACCCTTTTGATTTATCTATTCTTCTAAATCTATCTGATTGAATAAACAAGGGTACTGTTACAATTAAAAGTATGGGAAGATAATTTAAAAAAGGCAAACCGACATATTTTGAGATGAAAAGTAATATATATATAGCAATAGAAATTGTTATAACAACAAACCAAAGTGGTTTATTTAATGATTTAATCTCTAACCAAAAAATATATTTCATTGTTTAATCACTGCTTTTTCTTTATCCAAAAACACTACAATTAGGATGTCTATCATAAAAAAAATTAAAATGGAAACCGAAGTAAAATGAATCCACGAAATGTGTATTTGTCTGATAAGCTGTAAAAAAGGAAGTATGATAATAGACAGAAAAAAGAATATTGAATAGATAATCCCGTAGACCCATTGAACTTTTAATGAGAAAAGTAGGTAAGTAGAATTACTCAAAGCAATGAGGAAACCTAGCACAAATGGTATTAATAAAATGTAGAAAAAAACAATTAGAGTAAAAGATCCTTTAAAAATAAACAACATGATTAAAGCAAGTACTAATGAAGTTGGAATAACAAAAAAAGTTGACATTAAAGCTCCGAAAAGACTAACTGATAATACATAACCATTAGGACTTATTGGCATAGCTAAAATGTAATCAAACATTTCTCTTTTCCAATCTTCTTTGAAATTAGTTGCAGAACTTGCTACAAATAGAGTAGAACTGATTAGAAAAAAGAATAATCCATTCCACGGGTTTGAATCATCTAATAAGCTCAATAATATAGAAAAGAGAAAAAAAATAACTATATAAATAACACGAAAGATCTTATTTAAATTAGGAGTCTGTTTAAATTTTCTAATATAACGTTTAAATTCACGCCAAAATATAGCTTTAAACATCTCTTTTTTTCTCCTTTCTATAAACATCTTCAAGAGATGTTTGTACTTTGTCTATACTTTTTATTTCTATATTTTCTTTAGAAATAACATTTATAACTTCAGATATCTTCCCTGCCATAAGTCTTATGAAAATCCTTTTTTCTTTAGAGTCATAAGAAGTAAAACCATACATCTCTAAGGATGTTAATAATGAATTTGGTGCTTCATCGTTTATAATTATCTGGTAATCTTCACTCCCACTTTTTAAAATATTTTCTATTGAATCCATTTTCACAATCTTTCCATTGAAAATAAGAATAACCTTATTACATATTTGCTGAAGCTCGTATAGGTCATGAGAACTTATCAACATCGGGATTTTAGTTAAAGTAAGCTCTTTGATAAGGTCCCTTACCAGAAGTTTTCCATCGACATCTAACCCACTTGTTGGTTCATCCATTATTATGGCTTTTGGCTCTCTTAGGAATAAGCGTGCAATAGTTAACCTTTGCTTCATACCCCTTGAAAATGTTTTAACAAGTTTATTTCTAACTCCGTAAAGCTCAACCTTTTTAAGAATGTTGTCTATATTATTAACTTTTGCATGATATAACATTGAATAGAATTTAAGATTTTCATAAGCTGTTAGATCGTCATCTACCCCTGGATGATCCAATACAAAATCGATCTTCTTTCGAGCGTTCAAACTTGAATAAGGATTTTCACTGAAAACTTTTACTTCACCAGCAGAAGGTTTCAGAAGTCCGAGTATAAGTTTTATAGTTGTCGTTTTTCCAGCTCCATTTGGCCCAACATAAGCAATAACATCCCCTTCTTGTATGTTGAATGAGATGTTCTCTAAAACCTTTGTTTTTCCAAACTTTTTTTCAACGTTTTTGAGAAAAATCATCAAATCACTTACCTTTATAAGGCTCCCTTCTTGCAATATATTTCCTAAATAAAAAAGCTCATTCTTTTTTTAGCATATTTCAAAATAAAAGTTAAGAAATAAAACCTCCATCCGTCAATGTTATACCTATGCTTTTAGATTATATTTCCAAGGTATGCAGGTATGCAAGCGTAAGGTTTTTTCCAAAACGAGGCGTGCAATCTTTCAATAGTTAACGCATTAAAAACGCATCCTCCCATCGACATCTATTACACAACTACTTTTACATAAGGCATCACATCTGGCCATTTGCACTAATTGTTTTCATGATATAATCTTTGTGACATTATGAAGTCAAGTGGCGACTATGTAAGCAGTACAAATAAAATAATTGGATTTGTATATTTTAAAATAGACTTTACGGAAGAAAATGTTTATTATCAATATTTGTATATAATGTTAACGATGATAACATTACTAATATATTCAAAGTCAAAAATATAGGAACATATGAGCCTGTAAAAATCAATATAATCATTGTACTTAAAACTACTAATGCAGAGATAATTTTACTGTAATTTTCAAATTTAAAATACGATAACAATGCAAATCCATTATATATAAAAAACAGTAAAATTACCAAAAGCAGTGTAAATAATATTTCGATATTAAATGTAATATTCGGCCTCACCCCCAGTTATTGGAGAATAAATAAAGAAATCTTACTTTTTCATAAAAATGGTTTTGGAATTAAAACAATTATTATCATCAGAAAACATTCTACTAAATTCACTAGGTGTCATATAATTCAAAGAACCATGTGGTCTTAAGTTATGATAAAAGAACATATATGCGTTGTAAGCTTGAAATACCTCTTCAATATTTTCAAAAGAATTCAGTTGAACAAACTCTCTTTCAAGGCTTGAATGGTGTGATTCAATGAACGCTTGTGAATTAGGATTGTTCTTGTATCCAATCTGTGAAGAAACTATCGTCTTATCAAAAGCATCGATAATATCCAGTATGGGAACAAAGCCATCTTTCGTTGTAGGAATAAATTTAATATCTCCTTCCCAGAATCTATTGGGAGCATCTATTTCATGATTACTTGGTCTTTTCTTTGGATGTTTGAAATGGTTCCTGCATGGTCTAACAAAGCCTAGTTCTTTTCTTAATCTGTAAATCTTTTTGTGATTAACAATTATTCCAAATTGGTTCTTAAAGGCAACGGATAACTTCTTATCTCCAAGAGATTTAAAGTAAAAAGTTGGATCGTTTGGATTGTTATTAGAATAAATTGAAATTATAATCTTTTTAATACGTTCATCCTCAACAATTTGACCATTGATAGTATAAGAGAATCCTACGAATCTTTTTTGTTTAGCTTTAGCCTTGTATGATTCACTTGTGGTTCATATTTTTTTTAAAAGTTCTACTTCATCTTGCAATATTCTTAAATGTAATTCTTTTTCAAGAAGTATCTTTTCATAATAATTGAGTTTCTTTTTAAGATAAGCAGAATCATTAGAATTGTTGGAATCATCAGGCCTACTTATTCCAGCTGATTCATAAATGATTGGAGGAATCTTTGAGTAATCAGAAATCATAGACTTAGTTCTTCCTTTTTTGGTATTAAACACAGAGTCATCATAATTAGACTTTTTGTACTTTTGAACCCATTGAGAAAGAGTGTTAATTGGTATAGAATACTCATCAGAGAAATCTTTTAAAGGCTTTTCACTGTTAAAATATTCTTTAATAATTTGCAGCTTTAAATCACTGGAATAAACCTTTTTCTTTTTCATATTCTCACCGCTTGTTTTATTTTACCATTTCTTTTATTTTTCTTCAATCTCCATGAGGGGTGATTATGTTATTTAATTTGTTAGTCAGGAAGAAATTTTACGTTCAGCTGATTTCTAACTATACGTATTTTGTAATTTAATACCTCTTGAAAGTTTTGATAGTTGTGAAATCGTAATAGATTAAAGTGACACGTCGGTATCTCTTCGAAAAAGTTCAATCATGTACTTCTCTGAATTGTTATGAGCAAAATAAATTTTTGCATATAAATCTTCTCTTCTGTCAAAAGGCAATAAAAGATGATAGCCACTCTTAACTAAGCAATCGCCCTTTTCAGTTTTAACGGTGCATTCAACGCGACCTGTTACATAACTTCCAATCCTAATCCAAGGCGAAGGAATTATTCTTACAACAGAACCCTCATAACAAAGGCCCTCTCTTTTCAAAGTTTCAAGTTTGCGTCTATTATAAATACTTTTAATTTTTAGTCCCACACCAAAAATAATCCACAAAGCACCATTAAGTATGAATGCCCAACTTCCGCCTATAACTAAAAATATTACCCCTATTAAGAATAATGGAATACCAAATAAGAATAAAAAAAACTTATATAGCCCTTTCCAAGGCGTTTCTATAATTTTCACCAAGTCACCTCCAAGTTTTGAGAAAAAGTTGAATTCAAATGACATCATCATGGCTGTCATAATTTTATTTACACCGTTAAAACAATGGTATCTACGTTAAGTGGTCATAATCTTTGCTAATGATTATACTTTTACTACAATAAATCTAGAACTATCACAAAGGTTGAATATCTAGTTAGCCGATTTCTATTTCTCATACATACACCTAATCAGGTAGGTGTATGTATGTATGTATGTATGAATGAATGAATGAATGATACAATACTTTTAAGCCACTTTATACAAAACAGAACATTGATTTTTAAAACACTCCAATAATAAATCTCAATGGACTATCTAATAAATCAAAAGAACCTTTTATTCCTTTATAAATTAATATAGTAGAAAAACACAAGTTAATTTTGTAGCTGCTTGTATTTATCTCAATAATGAACAAGTTAAAGTTGAGTCCTTCTGCGTAGATCCTTATCACAGTGCTAAACACTTAGTTAAAATCTACTATACAGAACAAAAGGAGTGTTCTGTACTTGGTATGGTTTCAAGTAGTGAATTCTTTGTCCAAATGGTTTAAAAACTTATGGGTATATACTTTTCTACTTCTCAGAGTCATTAGACCAAGGAAGAACATCAACCACACATGCAAAGCATGCGTCAAGTCCACAAGCAACCGCCACACAACCATTTAAATAACAACCATTTCCTCCACACGCTGCTGCACCACAGGCATCAATGCTGCAACCAGCGGCAGGGCAAGCAGCTACACCGCACCCCTCTGATACATAGCGATATATGTTTCTGATAAAAACTATCATCATTCTATCAAAACACACCTCTACAAATCCTTTTTTCCTCTAAATTTCTGATATCTTAGAAAATTAGACATTTTGTTCACTCCAATTGTTTGGCTTTAACATCAAATTTATAGTTCTATTGCATATATCAGTAAAATAGTCGGAATGGTCTATTATTATGCATATTTTTTCACATAATTCTGTATCTATAAACGATTTAATTAACTCTTTTGTTTCTTTATCTAAATGTGCAGCCGCTTCATCAAAGATAAATAAATCGGAAGAATCTGATTTTATAAGTGCTCGCGCTATTGCTACTTTTTGTATTTCTCCTCCAGAAAGCTTTATCCCATTTTCCCCTACTAAGGTCTTATCCTTTAAAGGAAGGTTATCTACAAACTGCTTTAACCCAGATTTTTTTAGTGCTGTCTCGTATTTTTCCTCACTTACGTCCCCTGCTATTTTTATATTGTTCTCTATGGTATCGTTGAATAAGAATATCTTCTGTGAAACTATTGATATTCTACTTCTTAAAGATCTTTTTGAAAGTTTTTTCAAGTCTATAGAATTTATTAAAATTTCACCGTCATAATTGTCATATAAACCTAATATCAATCTTATGATTGTAGACTTTCCACTACCATTGGGTCCTTTCAAAAGTAATTTATCCCCTCTTTTTGCTTTTAAATTAAAATTATTTAAAACAGTTTCTTTCCCATCAGGATAGCTAAATGTCACATTTTTCATTTCAATCATATTTATTTCGTTTATTTTTATTTTATCGGATGTTTCACTCTCTTGAGGATACTTTAAGAAGAAATTCTTGATTCTATCAAGAGCTACAAAAGCTGGTTTGAAAGTAAACATACTTAAATTCCAATTGATTACTGGGGCATATAATTTTCCAAAATATCCGACAAATGCCATATAAGTTCCTATTGATAAACTTTCTTGGAGGACACCTTTTCCACCTATATAGAGAAGAAGAACACTTACAATTGAAGAAAGAAGAATAATAACTTCGGAGCCAACCGATAATAGGATACTGTATTTTATCGAAGATTTTACATAATCTTTATTGATTTTGTTTATCTTTTCAGTTTCTTTATCTTCTAAATTCATTCTCTTGATTTCTTCAACTCCACTTACTGACTGCTGAAATTTACCATGAAATGTAGCTGCTTTTTCCATTGTTTGACTTGTGAGTTTACCAAAAGCATTTTCAAAGGTTTTTGTGATTAAATAGAATACAGGTATTATTAAGACTAAAATTAGAGTTAACTTAACGTTCATTAAAAACATGATTATCATTGCTCCTATGAATTCAAAAATGCTCAGAATCAACTTGAAACTTTGCATAGAAAATAATGGACTTAAAGAATCAACTTCTCCAAATCTTGAAACAATGTAACCACTTTCACTGTTCGAAAAAAATTCTAATGGTAATTTTATAATGTGATTTGTCAAATCTTTTTTTATTTCTAATAAAGTGTTCTGACTAACTATGGTGAAAAGTGCCGAACTTAAATAATTAAATGTGCTTTTTAAAATATAAATTACAACAAGTATTAAAACGTATTTTGTCAGAATACTCAAGTTTTTCATCATTATTCCTTCATCAAAAGCTAACTTGGTAACATAGGGAGGCAAAAGAGAAATTAGCGATAAGCCAATTAAAAAAAGAAATGATATAATAAATAATTTTATTTTTGGTTTTATGTAATTAAAAACAAATTTCACAAATTGAGTATTTTTCACATTCATGTTTCTTGGGCCTCCTTTTAGATAAGCTGACTTTGGAGAGAGAGAAGGAAAGTATTTTGATTATACTCACCTTGCTTTATCCAAATCCAATCAGTACTAATTTTGATATGTAATGAGTAACACTTTTCTCTTACAAACTCAAAAGACCATTCACTATTTTTATCATACCCTTTTCTATATGATTTTCAACAGATTTTTTTGTTGGCCTGAAATATAGATTGAAATATATTTTCAGAGATTGCCTTAAAAAACCTTATGTAAACTTTAATTAAGATGTTTTTTATCATGTTTTATACTCTGTTTTCGCTTTCTCTTTTTTGATGATAGTTACAATAGAGTTGATTAAAAAGCAAAAAGTGAATGAATATCGGCTCGTTAACATTGGAATCAAAGTAAATATTATGTTATTTTTATATGACAATAGTGGAACAAAAATAGATATTCATAAGGAGATAATTCAAATGCTTTTAAAATTAGTTACCAGGTTGTCAACTTACGGACAGTTTGGAAGGCCATTGATGAATTATCTTGAATCAACTTCTTTAAATGATGAAACAAAAGAATACATAGAAATATTGAAATTATATTGGGATATCAATTATGATGAAGTCATTGAAAGAATAGAAAAAGACATTTCAAAACTACGAAAAGGTAGCTTGTATTATGCACTTTTATCTATTAAACTATCAGCTTTGCACAGATTAAAAAGAGATAAGGAAGTTAAAGATATTTATGTTGAATTAAAAGACAACTTCGGTGATATTCCACAATATGTTAGAGGACTCGTTATAGAAACTTTAAGAAACATACGAGAATTGTATTATGAATCCAATGAAAGTATGGAAAAGGTTAGACATTGGAGTGAAGAATACGAAAACAATCCTGTTGATAAAGGGTTTATACTCATGGCTGATGCAAGAGAAAAAAAGAATGAAGGAAGATATGAAGAAGCGACTCAGTTAAATATTAAAGCATTTAAGATATTGAAGGATGTTCCTCATCCATCTGGGATGGTAGGATCATTAAATAACATAAGTTGGTGGTTAAAAGATGTAGATAAAAGTATCGCTTTAAACTTTAGCTTTCCATTAGGATTTTACCTTGGTTATTACTTTGACAATGATAACTTTAATGTTTTCAATTCACTTGATACTATCTTTCAAGTACAAAAAGAAAGTAACGATCCAATGATGTATGAAACAGCTTTTATCTTCTCAAAGTGTTTATCAAAGGTTGATAAAGAAAGATACAACATTTTAAAAAAGCGGTGTGGAGAAAGTATCAATCAGTTAAAATACTGTGTTTTTAATTTAGATAACAATTATTATTTAAACACAAAGACGTTAAGAAATTTCATAAAGCAAGAAATAGAAAAAGATCAAGTTTCTATTAAAGGACTAAATATCTCAAAAAGAACGTTGAATGATTTCTTATCTGGAAAAACAAAGCAAATAAAGCCAAATACATTGAGAAATATAATAGATAATCTTGAGTTTGAAATAAACACCTCTCTTGCTATTCCAATAATAAAAGAACTAAAAAAGAAAGATATAGACAAAAAGTTTGAAGAAAACTTTTACAAATTTATGCAGTTAAAGGTAGAAAAGCAACTTTCTGAATTTTTTACTTCGTATCTTGTTCATTATTATAAGCAAGAGGTTAAATTAGAAAAGGTGATTAAAGAGATAGAAAGTGGAAGTTTAATCAAAGAAAGATGTGATTATTACACAAGAGAGTTAATAAACTCAATATTTGAAGAAACTCCAAAGATAGATGTTGATTCATTACTTACAAACAACCAAAGACTAAAAACATTCACAAACAAAGATATAACTTTTAAAGAACATCCTTACTATTCAGCAAGGAAAATCCTTGTAAAAAGATTCATGAAAGACTTAAATAAAAAGAATTTAAAAGAGTTCATTGAAAATTACATTGGACTTGATACAAAACAAAAAAAGACAGTAGAAAAGTTCATAATGAATTACGGTAGGTACTATGATTTGAAGGATATCCCCAAAGAATTCACACCGAAAGTACCAAAAGAGATTGATCCATTCGTGAAAAAGTATACGTTGAAAAGGAAACCTTCTGCTATTTCTTTTTATGTTTTTGAAGGGGAAGAGAGAGAAGAGTTTGTGGAAATTTGCAATAATTTTTAATTGAAAAGACTCACATTAGATGTCCGTAAAAAAGATTGGTTATCTCATAGACATAAATACCTTCAAACCAATTCCTTATTTGAATGACAATTAATTATGATATAACTTTAACTCGAGATTAATTAACCTCTATTTTCGGGAAAAAAATCAGGCCCACTTTTTGTTAATCTAAAACTGCATCTGGATTATTTTCTTCTAGGTTCATTACTACTTTATTAAATAGCATTAAAACACAAACGACAATTAAAATCAAACCAGATAGAATGAACATAAGTCCTATCCCCCTGTTTTTCCCAACACCTATTAAAGAGCCAATCCAAGTATTCGATAATGTACCTCCATCGATAAGAAGTGGATTGAATACTTTTTCTGCCAAAACACCTGATAATACAATTGCAACTGGAGTTATAATTTTCAAAAGTCCATCTATCACAGCACCCACTCTCCCCAAAACTTTACCTTCAATTTTGACCTGCATTATCGTACCCAATGTCGCATTTGTGAATGGAACAGGCAACATAAATATGAAAAATCCCACACCAATTATATACCAAAGAGGCGATACACCCATCACACACAAACCTATACCTGATAGTATGAGGCTGATAAATATCGCCTTTACCCTATTTTTACTAGTTGGTATAGTACTTGCAACTAACCCTCCTAAAACTAATGCTACTCCTGATAAGGAGTTTACCATCCCATAAATTACTGAATTATAATTGCCCATTATTATTGGTCCAACAAGTACAAAACTTAAATTAGCTATAAAGTTTAACAGGGCAAATACTGCTATGAGTGAGAAAAAACCTTGTTTCCCTTTTAAATATGTAAGGGCATATTTAAAATCATTGATTATATTACCCATATTTACCCTTTTATCTTTGATAACAGGCTGTGGGATTTTTTGTGATACAACCGTTCCTATTGCTACGAAAAAGGTTATAAAATCGATTGTTAATAAACCTGATAAATCAATTAAAGGGTATAGAGCTCCTGCTACTACAGGTGCTATTATATTTTGAATGGATGGGATTAATTGCATCATTCCATTTGCCCTACCAAGGTTTTTCTTAGGAACAATTTCTGGAATAGAGGCAGTGAATGCAGGACTTTGAAACGTCCCAAATATTGCAGATATGAAGTTAATAGGAAAAATCATCCATAGTTTCATTTGCTCCGATATAAGCAATATGATCATAAACATTTTTAAAAGTGCGTCAAATGCGTCTGTGAATATAATTATATTTTTCCTGTTTTTCCTATCAGCGACTGTTCCTGCGATCGGTGCAAAGATTATCCCTGGTAAAATCCGCATTAAAACAGTCATAGTAAAAGTCATTGCACTTCCAGTTGCTTCTAAAACCCAGACAGATAACCCAAAAGTTGTCAAACCAGAGCCTAAAATAGAGACAAATTGCCCTATCCAAATTATCATAAATTTTGTCATAGATTTTTCTGGATTTGACTTATTTTGATTCATCCCTTTTAACCTCCCGATAATACCTTATGGAAACAAGTATTGATTTCACTATTTTGATTTCTCGACATTCTGCACTCCTTCTCTCACAGTTCTTATTGTTACACCGATTTTGATTAATAGTGTAATTGTAATAATGCTTCCTATGAATGCTAACAACCAATTGTAGCGAAAACCTATTTGATCTGCGATATAACCACTTACCAAAGGAATAGTGAAACCAAACAAGGATCCAGCAGCAGAAATAGCTGAAATATAAGATGCTCTCCTCTCACTTGGAATAAGATCATGAACCCATACTGAACTAGCACTCATATCTATGCCCAATCCCAATTCGATTAAACAGGCTCCTATGTAGAAAGCAACAATTGAAGTGTGAGAAGCGATTGTAATAGAACCTATTGCAATTAAACCTTGCCCCATTATTGATACTTTCACACCTTCAAAACGCTTTAGAAGTATGCCTGCTAAACTATTTCCGATGGCTAAAACTACAAGAAAAATGGCCATTGTGAAACCTAAGTATGCAGTAGGCAATTTAAGCTCTTTGACCATATATAATTGCCATATCATTACAAAGGTCTGGAATGCGATTCTTCCTGTCATAGAGCGAATCAAAATTAATCTCATCGTGGTACTTTTAAAAATATCAATTGTGTTTCGAACAAGGGCTTTCCTAAATGAAATTGCCCTATCTCCGTAATTTTCATTTAAAATAAAAATAAGAATGATGGATGTCCCAAGTCCCATTATACCAGCAACCAATAGGGGAAAATCCGGACGACCAATTGCAAGAAGAGAGGATAATAAAGCCACAATGGCACCGAATATTAGTGAAATTGCATTTGCATTCGGAAACACTTTCGCTTTTACATGAGATCGACCCTCTTTAGTAATTTCATCTACAAACCAAGATTCTGGAGTACCACTAATCAACGATACCCCGACTGCCCACAATAAAATACTCAAGATAAAAGCGAATAGATTACTTGCTTGGAAAAATACCAGTAAACCGATGGACCATATAAAAAATCCTAACACTAACGATCTTTTCCGACCGTATTTATCTGCAATGTTTCCAGTTGGATAGTCAAATACACTTAACGCTATTGAAGAAATCGCTAATACCTGGCCAATTTGAAATGAAGTTAATCCCCTTATACCCATATGAGCAACATATACAGTGCCAAATAATTTATCAATACTCTGATAGAGCATAATAATAAAATAATATTTCATTATTGTAGAACCAGATTTCATTGATTTACCAAAATTCCCCATAGGTCAAATCCTCCAGTTTTTATAAGATTACTGCCTTTAAAAACTCTAAATCTAATATATGGGGTCTCTTTTCCCTCACTTCCAACCCCTTATGACCTCTATCCTTAAACCTCTTTACAAAGTATGTCATTGGACTGTTCTGCCACAGGAGGTTTTCTCTACGCTCCCCATAAATTAATGACAGCTTCTTTGTTCTCTCTCCCAAAGAAGGATAGAATCAAAAAAATAACTACGCCGATAATTGACATAATCCAAAGAACCGTATACGCCCAATCTATAAAAAATATAAGAAAAGAAAAAAGATAAAAAGGTAATATCACAAAGCCTAAAAGATTATTGAAAAAGGTATTTGAAGAAAGCAACGAAATTCCGCCTTCTCTTTGTATCCCCCAAGCCCCAGTAGATGTAAATAAAGAAAGGATCAAAACTGAGCCCAAATTCGAAAATCCAGCATCATAACCGAATGTCTTTAAGATTATTATTGATACTAAGAACGTGAAAATTGATAAAATCATTCTAATAATAACTGAAAACATAACATCCTTAAAGTAAACTTTTTTCAGCGAGAGATGAGTCGATGCGATTGCTTCGAGAAAACCACTCATCATTTCCCTCGTATTTTCACATATCCCAAAAATCATGGTAGTGAATATCAAAGATACAAAGGGTAATAGAACTTCTAAAGATAGATAAGGATTAACAATTCCAATAAAACATGTCATACCTATCATCATAGCCAGGCTTACAATCAAAGTTTTTATTCCCTTTTTTAAAAAGATGAGATTTTTCCACAATATGGCGTCTATTTTTATTTTCATAGTTTTGTTATAGCCACCTTTTCTTTATTTATTTTCCTTATGATTCCTAAGAATATAGCGATCAAAATCGCTGAAACGATCAGTGTTATTATAACCATTAACCTGAGTGAGTAAGTTAAGAAAAAAGCGCTGAGATTCAAAAAGAGAACGGCAAATATAAAGACTCCTGATTTAATAAGTGTGGTAACCGTGATGTTTGCAAAGAACCAGTAACAACTCCCTACCAAGCCCTCTATACTAAAGACAAAGGGAATCGCTATTGCCAAGATCAGAAGATTATTTATTGAAGGAGTTACTATTTGATTATACATGATCCATGAAATGAAAGTTGAGATAAAAAGAATTATCCACCCCAGACAAATGGAAACAATCGTTATTAAACGTGCCTTAATAAGAAGTATTTTTCTGACTGAATAATGCGTGGCAAGGATACTTTCTAACGATCTATCTGAAATTTCCATAAAAAATATTTTGTTATTTAAGTTAAACCCAACGATTAAAGGAATCAATAGTATTAGATTTGAATAACTTTGCTGAAATTTTTCAATTGATATTAAGGATGAAATAGCTATAAATAAGCCAAGTATTATTGAAAAAAGAAAGGAACCCTTGGATTTTTTTAAAACAGTGAGATCTTTCCATAGGATTGCATTCATCTTTTCACCCCTTTTAATGCTCTTGTTACAAGGCCTTTTCTAATTTCTGGTTCGGATCTTAATAGCTTTAAATATAGATCTTCCAACCCTTCTTCTTCTGTTTTCATCTCCTGAACTTTTACACCTGTTTTTGCCAGTACTTCAAATATTCTTCCAGAATCATTCCCTTCGATGTAAATCGTATTACCATCGATTTCTATTTTCATTTCTTTACTTAATTCTTCTACCCAAGGCCCAATTTCTTTTACTTTTACAACGGTTCTTTTGGCACTGAAACGACTTTTTAATTCTTCATAAGAACCTTGTGCTACCATCTCGCCATGGTTTATAATCGCAATATTCGAACATATCTTTTCTACTTCTTCAAGATCATGGGATGTCAGAAATATTGTCTTTCCTTCTTTTTTGAGAGCAAGAAGCATTTCTCTTATCAATGTTCTTGCTTCAGGATCCAATCCAAGCGTAGGTTCATCGAGAAAAATTAAAGTGGGATCACAGATAAGAGCCCTGGCAAGGGTTAATCTTCTGGTCATACCATGGGAATATGTGGCGACGGGCTTATCCTTTACTTTCCACAACCCTGCAAAAGTAAGAAGACTTTCAATCCTTTCTTTCCTTTCACTGGGACTAGAATCTTCATAATATATCCTGTCAAAGAATTCCATGTTTTCATATCCCGTAAGGATGTAAGATACACCCAAACTCTCAAGCATGAAGCCAATCTTTTTTCTCTTCTTGTCATATTCCTTTGTTGTAACATCAACATCAAATACCTTTATTGTACCGTTAGTTGGTTTTAAAATGTTTAAAATCAGTCTAACCATGGTTGTTTTACCCGCGCCATTAGGTCCCAACAATCCAAAAGCTTCTCCTTCTTTAATTGAGATGTTTATATTCTTCAATGCAGGCTCTTCTTTTCCTCTGTATTCTTTGCAAAGATTTTTTATTTCTATAATATCCATATCAAATCCATCTTCCTCCTAACAAAGTGGTCGATACTTGTAAAACTTGCTACCTGATTTAACGGTCAACTTGCCAACCAATTACTTTTTTTATACTTCTGAATTTTTTGCTTGTTGAAATAATTTTTGCGTTTCTGTGTTTTACAAACTTCTTTTGGGCTCGCCACGCCATTTTTTTCTTATTCAACCATCAGTCTTTTGCCAAAGATATCTACGAAGTAGATGATTCCTAATATAGCCATTAATCCCAGAAATATCAAAATAAGATTTTGCCAGTTTTCTAAAATAATTAACTTTTCCCACAGATTTCCATTCATTCCCACAAAAATTAAGAATAAAAAAAGAAGGATTCTAACTATGAATGGGTTATCAAACACGAGAAGCCCTATTCCAACTAAACCACTAAGTACCGCCGACCAAATCGGAAAGGTTATCAATACCGTCAAAAGTATTTCAAAATTAGCAATTACTCCCATAGAAAAAATGTTTGTTATATATTGCACAATAACTCCCCATAACATGAATACCTGTGTGAACAATAATACTGCCAACATTTTCCCAAAGAATATTTCTTTTATATTTAAAGGTGATGCCAAAAGGTATGAGATGTTTTTATTTTCCTTCTCTCGTTGAAAGCTGATCCAACCAAATGAATAAGGAACGCAAAAAGTAACTATAAAAGAGGAGATAAGAATAGGGTTAAATTTATTTGAACTATCCAAATTAAACGTTATTACAAAGATAGTAATAACCGTCAAAAGAGAAAAAAATTGAAATCGTTTCCTTATGAACATTCGTAACTCTTTTTTAATTAGGGCTCTCATCATTCTTCGTCCTCCTTCACGATATAAGTATATATATCCTCAAGCGTTACTTTTTCTTCTTCCACCCTTTCAACGTCTATTCCTTTATTCACGAGATATCGAACTACTGATGATGGACTTATTTTATCTCCAGAGAGCATCAACTCTTTTTCCCCTATTATATTTACTTCAGAATCCTTGGAAATCTCATTTACTATATTCTTGGGAATTTTATTACTTACCTTTATTGTTACACCCATTCTAACTCCCAAAGCCTCTTTCAATTCTTCCATATTTCCAGTTACAACTATTTGCCCTCTTCTCAAAAGTATTATCCTTGAACATATTCTTTCTATATCGAAAAGATCATGAGAGGTTATTAAAAGCGTTTTTTCTTTATCATGTAAGCTTTTTAAAAATTCTACCATGTTTTTTCTGGCTACAGGATCAAGATTGGACGTTGGTTCATCCATTAAAACAATTGAAGGATCATGCAAAAATGCTCTTGATATGGCTAACTTTTGTTTCATACCTGCGGAAAGTTCCTTTACCAAACTTCCCTTATTTTCATAAAGTCCCCATTGGTTTAGTAGTGCTTCTCCCCGTATTTGGGAAACCTCATATAATTCACTCCAGAACTTTATATTTTCATCAACGGTTAAATCATCATATAGACCAGGTCCGTCCAAAATAAAACCTATCTTTTTTCTTTCGCGCTTGGTCATCTTATCAGTATCTACCCCTAAAATTTTTGAAACCCCTTCAGTTGGTTTCAAAAGTCCTAATATTATATTTATCAGGGTAGTTTTTCCTGCACCGTTTGGCCCGATCAATCCTACAATTTCTCCCGCATTTATTGAAATATTTATATCTTTCAAAGCTTCTACCCCATTTTTATAAACCTTTCGAATATCTTTTAATATAATTGTTTCCATAAATCTATTCCCCCCTTCCAAATATTTTTTTGAACAATTCTATAAATGCGTTACAATGTCTTTTAAGTTTTTATCCGTCATTCTGAGCATCTTTGACATACTGTTTCTTAAATAATTCTCGGTAACTTTCATTCTTTTTGTATAATTCTATGTGTGAACCGGAATCCACTATAGTACCATTTGCCATAAAATATATCTTATCTGCTTTTATTATTGTTGAAAGGCGATGAGAAACCAATATTATCGTCATGTCTTTTTCCTTTTCCTTTAGACTTTCAAATATTAATTCTTCAGTGTGTGAATCCATTGCAGAAGTAGCTTCATCCAGCAACAGCATCTTAGGAGGATGTAATAATGTTCGAGCTAAATTGACTCTTTGCTTTTGCCCACTGGATAAGAGCAAACAGTTTTTATTTAAAGACTCTGAAAATTCTGTTAGTTGTGTGATTTCTAGAATCTCATTTATTATACTTTTTTCAACTTTTTCACCTAATAATATATTCTCTTCTATACTTGCATTGAATATAAAAGGAGAACCTTCTACATATTTAATATTTCTTCTTAAATCTGCAAGATCATATTGTGAAAGTTTTAATTTATTTAGCAATATTTCTCCTCTTTGCGGTTTATATAATTCAGTTAATAGTAAAAGTAAAGTGCTTTTCCCTGTTCCGGTTGATCCAACAATGGCTATCTTTTCACCTTTGTTGATTTGTAAATTTATATTCTTTAATATATAATTATTTTCCTCATATGAAAAGAAAACATCGTGGAAATCAATTGTAAATTCTTTTGGAAAGAGCATTCCTTTACGTGTTTTTTCCTCTTCTTGATTTAGTAAAGTTTCAATTCTATCTATTGATGGAAAAGCGGCAGGTGTGGTAGTGAAGAGAAAAGCAAGGTTCCATACTGGGACATATAGCCTTCCAACGAATGTAAAAAAGGCGATCAGCGTTGGAATATCTACTAAACCCCTCATTGATAAAATTGCACCAATGCACAAAATAATAATAGGTAAACCCTCTTCAATATACATAGTTATACTAGTATATAGTTTTTCATAAAAGCTTTTGTTTTTCATAGAGTTATTCCAGTCACGGATCTTGTTTTGAAAAAGATGGTAAAAATAGGTAGTTTTTTCCAATAATCTTATGATAATTGAGGAATTTATCCCTTCTTCTATTGATTTTACAACATTATCGTTTGCCTCTCGTTCTAACAAAGACATACTTTCCATCTTTGGTTTGAACTGCTTTTGGCATAATAAGTATATGGGCAAGGAACAAACAAATATTATGGCTAAATAGGTATTTAATTTAAAAGCGACATAACATCCTACCGAAAATTCAGCTATTGCCTGAAAAACAGATGTGAAAAAAAGTGTTTCTTCTCCAACTATGTCTATATCAGAGGTGAACCGCGCCATCAATTCACCAGATGGCTTCCTTTTATGGTACGAGGCAGGTAATTTTAGAACCTTTAGGTATAATTTCTCACGCAAGCTTCCTTTCACTAACAGTTTCAAAATGTCTCCATGATAATCGCTTAGAAACCAAATGAAACGTGTGAAGGAATAAATAGTAAGAATCAGTAAAGCTGTAATTAAGGCACTTTTCATCCCTTGCCCATCGTTTATTGTTGTAATTTCTTGCATCAAGTTTTCGATTAAAAATGGAGTCACAGCTACTAATGGTATTGATGAGAAAATCAGTATGAAATTTATGAATAACTCTTTTTTAAAGCGAGAAACCTCTTTCCAAAGAAAATAAAGGGCTTTTTTATATTTCATTAAAGTTCCTCCAATGTAACAAATTCTTAGTCATACAATTCGTTAATGAAGAAAACTTTATAAGTTTCAAGTGTTTTTTAATTGAATTCAAATATGCATTGATAAAGTATTACAAAGGAACCATCTGCTGTTTCTTTTTATGGTTTTGAAGTGGAATAAAGAGAAGAGTTCATCAAAATTAGCAGCAATTTTTAATTGAAAAACGCCCAGCATGGGGGCCTTTAAAAAAATTATTTCAATAACTTTTTCAGTTCTTCTAATGAATTCTGCTCCCCTTCGCCCGGAAATTTATCTGCCAATGTATTCATCACACTCTGTAACCCGCTAATTTTGTTATTTTATGTATCCTTCTTTTTTTAAGAAATATTGAGATAAATTTAGTATTCTTTTGTCTTTCATTAGGTCTTTGAAAAATTGTTCGTATTCTGGTTCGCTTTTGTACCATTTGTGTATTAAGTCTAAAAAACCGATATCTTCATCATCTTGCTTTATATACAACCTTGCATAGCCGTATCTGTTCCATATATTTATCTGGACCATGTAATCATATGATAAGGATTCTATGATTCCTTTTAGGGTTTCTCTGTCTTTTTGTATGGCTTCTTTTTCTTTTTCTAAAATTGAGAGAAGGAAAAACAAGAATCCTTCTCCCAGTTCATCAATGATTATTTCATTTTTTTTAGTTGTTTCTTCGTCAAAGTCATAGAAATCATCGTCTTTTTGGAGCGCGTAACCGGGTACTATTTCAAAGTTTTTTAAGATTTTTAGTACTTGCATTATTTCTTTTTTGCTTCTCACTTCTTTTCTGAATCTAAGATTGTTTTCTCTTTCGTATGTTTCAAATTTAAGTTTGTCTAAAACTTCAAGTTGGTTGTCAGTGAGTACTTCTAAATAGTAACCTAAGTACAGTTTAATCAAGATAAATTCTCCTACAGTCTGAATATTTTCAACTGTTCCGAGAGCTCTTCTGATAAAGTAGAGAGTTCTTGAGCGTTCTTTTCAATTTTTATTGCATCTTCTTTTTGGGTATTAATTAGGTTAGTTACTTCATTCAAACTTTCGCTTATAGACGTTACCGCTTGTGCTACTCTGTCCATGGCTGAGCTCATCTCTTCGGTACTTGCACTTTGTTCTTGCGAGGTTGCTGTTAAGTTGTCTATTCCACTGTTTAGATTTTTTACCATGTTTAAAATTTGCTGGAATTTGTCGTTTATACCGTTCATTTGATCATTGAGGTTTTGTATTATTCCAACTGTTTCGTTTGTGCTATCATTTACAACGTTGGTGCTGTTTTTAATACCTTCAAGCATTTTTTCGATTTGAGAAGTTGCATTTTTGGAATCTTCTGCCAAACTTCTTATTTCATCTGCTACAACTGCGAATCCTTTTCCTGCTTCTCCTGCTCTTGCTGCCTCTATAGCTGCGTTCAAAGCTAAAAGATTTGTTTGCTCTGTTATAGAATTTATCGTGTTAACGATCTTGCTGATACTTTCAGATCTTTCTATTAAGGCTTTTACTACATTCTGCGTTTTTCTGGATTTATCCACTGCTTCTTTTATTGTTTTATCTATCAATTTTATAGATTCAAGTCCTTCGTTAGCTGCGTTTTCTGTTTCTGAAGCAGCGGTGTTGAGTTCTTGAGCTGATTTAGAAACATTTTGGGCGGCTGCTGATATTTCCTGAATGCCTGAGGTAACCTCTTCAACGGAGGCGGAAGTATCTTCAGCATTTTCACTTATTTCAGCAGCCTTTTCCGAAAGGGTTTCTGCTGATTGAGAACTATTTTTAGAAATGTTAAGTAATTCCATAGCAGAACTGTCAATCTTTAAAGAGCCTTCTCTTATTGAGTTTATAGAATTTTTCCACGCGTTTATTGCTTGATTTAATGAATCTGCCATTTCTCCAATTTCGTCTTTTGAGTTTATATCAATGGAAGTTGATAAATTACCTTTTCCTATCTCTGAAAGATATATCTTAAATTTGTTTATCGGCTTTATAATGTAGTAAGTAACGAATAAAATACCAACTATTACCGCAACTACGGTTATTATTATGAAGAGTATGAGAGAGAACATGGTGGTAGCTCTTACTTCACTGAATAAATTGTTAGTATCGACTAGAGTAATAACAGTCCAATTCGGATCGCTAATTTTATCATAAGCCAAGAAAGTTGATCCGTTTTGAACATACATGGAACCACTTTTTTGAGTTAAATTTTTAAAGTATTCTTCTTGTGAAATGTCTTGACCAATTGTATCACTTTCAGGATGAAAGATAACCTGACCTTTTTGGTTTATTACATAAATCGTTTCTCCAGTTCCTAACTCATTACCAATAATTTCATAAACCTTAGACATAGAAAGATCTATCCCTACTACTCCAACGATTTCATTTTTATCGTTTTTTACAGCCTTTGAAAGAGTAATTAAAGTATCACCTGTTACCACATCTACGTAAGGATCTGATACAATAACTTCTTGTGGCGTTTGAATGGCGTCTTTGTACCAAGGCCTTATCCTTGGATCAAAATCACTTGGTATTTTGTTTTCAGATTCTACAGGTCTCATAAAGATATCCCCATTTTTTGACCCCACATAAACAGCTATAAATTCAGGGTATCCTTTAATGAAGTTTTGGAGCTTTTGATACATTCTATCTCTTTCTTCTTTTGACTGTTCAAGTAAATTAATGACATCGGGATCACTAGCGATTGTAGAGGTAGCTTTTTTGAGATCATCCATGTACTGATTAATAAAATTGGCTGTTTGGGAATTGTTAACTTCAATTAATTGAGAAGTGTCTTCTCTTAAAATGTTGCCATAATTCAATGATGAATATGTGATAAAAAAAGCCATAGGTACAACGGAAATTAAGATGATTAAAACTGCCATTTTCCATTTTAGTGTCATATTTATCTCCCCCTGTCTTTACTTGCTCTATATTGCCTTTAGAATTTTATAGCGCCCTTTCACCCTGCAACCCAACTTTTTCTACCAACAAGTTTTTTAACTTTTTCCCCAAAGTTTCATAGGAAAAGTATTTTTTTCCAAGGTCAAAATTCTTTTGGACAATCTTTGAAGCCCTTTGGGCATCGAATAGAATTTGAAAAATTTCTTCTTTTGCCTTAATAATTTCGTTTTGGTTGACTCTGTACCTACCCCTTTCATATTCAGCTTTACTTCCTAGACTTACAACCTCAAAGCCTAAGGGGGCTATGTCTTTTTTGTAAACCGGATATTCAAACATCAACACAGGTTTTTTTGAGAATATCGCTTCCAAAAATTGATTACCAAAACCCTCTAAAATGCTTGGATAGGTTATAAAATCGGCTATTGCATAAAAATCCCATAGAGAGAAAATCTCTTCCTCTTCGTGCCTGATGTCATCGGAAATGGAAAAAGCCAATTTTAGTTCTACATCTTTTTGTGAGGCGTATTCTTTTAACACTTCTACATAATCGGATTCTTCCGAAAGGCCAGGCAGTACCAAAAATACGTTTGTGTCTTGAGTTATCTTTTTACCGTTGAAGGTTGTTTCCCCAATATACTTTTTTAAATCCTTTTTTACTTCTGATACCGTATCGATCGCTAATTCTATAGCTTTTCTTCTGACAATTCTAGTTGCTTGTAAAAAAATCAAATCGTTTTGAGATATGTTCAACTTGTCGTATATTTTTATGTTGTAATCATCAATTTCCCAACGCTTTTGATTAAAATCGAATACGTTAGGTATGACGACACTATCCAACCCTTTTTTATTTTTTAACTCTTCTTGTGCTAACGAATTTATGACCACGTGGGGTATATCTCTTGGAGGAAAATAACCTTCTAAGATCTCTTTGATGTAATCGTTGGTTGGATTTTTGTAAAAATCTCTTTCCCAGTAAAAATCATGATGGTGACCTATAATTTTAATCCCATTATCTTTACAAAACCTATAAATAGCTACAGCTGCTGCAGGATTGTGCGCTAATGAAAAGATGTTATTCACAATCATTACATCCAAATCCATCATTTCGTATAGTTGATTGTAAATATCTTCTATGTATCTATTCATCTCCTTTTTAAAGTAAGCCTCATCCCAGCTGTTTAAATTTACAAAAGATTTTTGTTTCAGTATGTTACTTCTTTTGTCCGTATATGCGATGTATGGAATTTTGAATCCAGGTGACGTCCCCATATCCCCGGCAATTAAATACGTTTTTAAATGCATGTTTCTAAGAACTTGCTTCCATTTAACCATTTCTAAGGAAACACCGTCTGTTTCTCCTACCCTGTAGTGTACTAAACCAATCTCCATTGGATTGACTCCCTCCATACTTCTTTTTATTCAGAAGAAGCGGAATTTCCTGCTAAGTATCCAGTAGACCAGGACCATTGCAAATTGTATCCGCCACTTTCTCCAGCTACATCCATAATCTCACCTGCAAAAAATAAATCAGGTATAATTGTAGACTCTAAAGTATAAGGGTCTATTTCAGTTGTATTAATTCCACCTAAAGAAACCTGAGAATCTTTCCAACTTGTCGTTCCTACAACTTCGAAATTCCAGTCTTTTAAGTTATCGGCCAGCATTTCTATATCTTTATCGTTAAAACCGCTAACAGGTGCTTCCAAATCTTCAAATCCTATCTTTGGTAAAAAATATGGAATCAATCGTTCATCGATAATACTTATCAGTAGGAGTTTTATAGGTCTTTCAGGCTCTGATCTAATCTTTTTGGTTAAAAAATCTACTAAACTTCTGTGCAAATGTTGAGGAAAGGGTACAATTTTTAGAAAAATAGGAGTGTTTTGTTCTAAATACTGATGGACATAATTACTTAGTTCTAATATTGGTATACCAGAAAGGACGTCATCTTTTTTGAAAAGTATTTCACCAGTATAGACTTTGGAAACAATTTTCCCGTTTTGATCTATTAGAAATACATTCCCTTCCAACTTTGAACCTGCCACATCTTTATCGATATGCGGTCTCACTTTCAAAGGAACTAACCCGGGATGTAATTCAACAATAGAATGTCCCAAATCTTGGAGAGTAGGAAATATACTACCGTTGGATCCGTATTGAGGAGAGGAGCTTCCACCTGTTGCCACTATTACTTTATCCGAGTGGAATACCCTGTGTTGCCCTTTTATAAGAAATTTTTCTCCTTCTTTAATTATTTGGTTGATTTGGAAGTTAAGCACAACTTCCACGTTGTATTTTTCCAATTCGTAAATGAAATTAGTAACAATATCTTTTGATTTTTCTGTGTAAGGAAATAGTTTGGTACCTTTCTCTTTTACCATTATTCCTAATTCTTCAAAAACACTAAGTGTTTGTACAACACCAAAAATATCAAGTACTTTTTTCACAAAAGGCAAATTGTTGCTGTAGTAATGGGTTTCATTCGTATCAAAATTGGAGAAATTTCCTCTTCCATTGCTACTTGCCAAGAGCTTTTTAGCCAATTTGCCTTTTCTTTCAATTATTCTTACTTTTGCTCCATTCCATGCCGCAATTGTTGCAGCCATTAATCCAGCAGCTCCTCCACCGATCACGGTAATCAACATAGCACATTTCCCTCTTTTAGGAGATTAGCTTGCTTTTTAAATTTCAATTTCTTTCAATTTATTTTGCATTTGCAATACAGTTTCTAAGACTTTTCCTAATGTATGTATATTGTCCACAAGTTCTTCTATATTTTCTTTTGAGGCGAGCAAGTTGTTGGTGTTTTCTTTAAGTTCTTCTTTTCCCGAAACCAAATTTTGAGTTAATTCATCCATGAAGGCTAAATTTCCATTTAACGTAACAAGAGCTGCTTCAATAGAATCGGTTATGGTTGAAAATATTGCTTCTAAGTTGTTTATTATTCCTTTGACTTCTAGTACCTGATTTGATAGGTTAACGATTCTTTCAGAAATTTTATTTGATGCGATGTTAGTTTCTGACGATAATTTTTTAATTTCTTCGGCTACTACTGCAAATCCTCTGCCGGCTTCTTTTGCTCTTGCGGCTTCTATCGAAGCGTTTATCGAAAGTATGTTAGTTTGTTTGGCAACGTTTTTTATAACATTTGTGAGTTCTTCTATTTCTTGAAAATTATCCATCAAATGCGATACACTTTCTAGTGATTTTTCTACATCTTTTCCTACTTCATCAAAATCCTTCCCAAATTTCTTTAATTTGGAGATGATTTCTTCATTATTAGCAGAAATCCTTTTTTTCTCTTCTTCTCCATTTTCTACTGTTTTTTCAATTACATTTGAAGTGCTCTCTATACTTTCTATGAGTTCAACAAGGGTTTCTCCAACTATATTAGTTGAATCGTTAACTCTCTCAAACCTCTCTCCCAATACTTCCTGGAGTTTTTCGATGAAAGAAACGAGAAGATTTTCATGGTACACACTTTTTGCTAATCCTTTTATGGTATCAGTATAATTCTCCTTTTCACTCATTTTGCCCCAACCCTATAGATGGTATCTATTAAATCTATTCCACATTCTAAAGATTCAAACCAATTTAAAAATTCTTTAAATTCAGGCTTTTTATATATTGCCCCATGCTGTGGCACCATCTGTTCAACATCCAACTTTTTAACTGTGTCAACCCATTTTTTGCAGACTTTGTTCGACGCCATATACCTCTTGTGAAATCCTTCTATGTATTTTATATGTTCTGAGAAATTTTCCACAAAAACCTTATCTTTCCCTTCAGGGAAAACAGATACACCTATATCCCCTGAAAAAAGTATTTTAGAAATCGGATCGTAGAGGTTGAAATTTCCCGTTGAATGTAAGAAATGTGCGGGAATTATTTGTAATTCAGCCCCATCTTTAAATTTTATCTTTCCTCCAGAATCTTCTATCAAAACCATCCTGGATTTTTCAAAAACTCCAAAGTGAGGTAAAAATCGCTCCCATAATTTAGATATATAAAACTTAGTTTCCAATATACTGTCCCACAAAGTTATTCCCGATGATACGTCGGGATCTTGATGGGAATAGAACACATGTTTGATCTTACCCAGGTCAAGAAATTCAACGACGCTTGCAAGAACGCGTGGAAATACATGTACTCCTCCTGGATCGAGTAATACACCTTCGTCATTGTGAACAATTAGATACTGATTAGTCGGAATACCTTCAACGCTTTTTCTTTCCGATCCTAAAAAAACGAATTTGTGTTTCCCATTGTCAAACAGGGTTATGATATTTTCGTTATCCATATTATTGTCCTCCTTCTAGAGCAATTTTAATGACTTTTGAAATTTCAAAAGAATATATATAGCGCCCCTTTGCTTCGCTCCCAGCCCCATCTATATGAGTTTATTAAAATGGAAAATTTATATTACTAACATCAAAAGAGCCTAATTCTGCCTCATTTTTGGGAATATTAACTTCTCCGTCTTTCACCAATTTTTCCAAAAAGACTAATTCTGCAACGACTTCATTTGGGACCATTCCTTTCGTATATTTCATGAGGGAGATACCCATACCTTCTTCTTCTATTCCTAGAACGTGATGACCGGAATTGAAATTTCTATCGTACAATGCAGACCTGATCCCTTCGAATGCAGCAACATCAACCTTTTTTCTTGAACTAGTTAAAACATATCCTGGAGCCATATAATCTTGGTCCATATCGTATCCGATTACGAAATATCCTCGTCCTTTTTCAAAGTATTTGTCGATAATTTGATTTAAAGGGGCATTATCAGGTAGGCCATAAAATGATGAACCCACTTCTTTGGCAGCGTCTATAACAGCTGCGGTAGTTACCCCTGTGAAGACAATATCCGCTCCATGATTGTAATGAGAAAGAGCAATTTGTTTAGTTTTGGAGGAATCCGTAAAACTACCAACGTAACCTGTAATTACCGTTACGTTTTCCCCTTTAATTTGATTAAAGGCTTCAACGCCTGCACGATACCCAATTTCGTACCTTTTAACAGGAGGAATTTCTAAACCGCCAATAAAACCCACTTCATTGGTTTTTGTCATGGAAGCCGCCAAATATCCAAGTAAAAATCCACCTTCTTCTTCTTTAAAAGTATAAAGAGCTAAATTAGAAGGAATTACCTGATTAGGAGATGGTTCTATATCTATTCCTATGAAAAATGTATCAGGATACTGCATGGCGAAATTGAATAAAACATCTGCCATCATAAATCCTACCCCTATTACTACATCTCCATTCTGGGCAGCATTTGTAAGATTCGGAACGTAATCAGTCTGTTCTTTTGATATGAGGATTTCTGCTTCAATACCTGGAAGTTGTTCGACAGCCATTTGGACACCAGCCCAGGTACCATCGTTGAAAGATTTATCCCCTAGTCCCCCTGCATCCGTCACCATTATAACCTTTAATCCAAACATGTTCACTACCATGATAACTGCTAACATAAGAACCAAAAGTTTTTTCATGCTTTTAACCCCCAATATAGTATTTTACTGTTTCTACCAACTTTAAAACTTGCTATTGTTCCTTTCAAGTAATTACAACCCTTAGTATCCTTCATCGATTGACAGCAGTCAAATTTTCTGCTATAATATTTTTTGTCTTTAGTAAGCCCCTGTAGTTCAACGGATAGAACGGTGGATTCCTAATCCGCAAATGAAGGTTCGACTCCTTCCAGGGGCACTTTTTTATAGCCTTTGAGCTGGGTAATAATTTATTAATCCATCGTTGGTGATAGAAATTACATCAATTTGAACTTCATCAAATTCTAGGTGTTGATGAGTAGCTATGAAATAATTACCAACTTTCATTATTTTTTTTAATTTTTTAGAATTTACCCTGAAGGCAGGGTCACCAAAAGTTTCTTTCCCACCTTTTACTTCTACAAGATGCAGTATTTTGTTTTTTAAAGCTATTATGTCTATTTCACCATGTCTGTAGGAAAAATTCCTTGCAATTATTTGATAATCCCTATTCAAAAAGTACGCAACGGCTTTGTCTTCGTAGACTTTTCCTTTTGTATTCAAATTATTCTTCCTCGTTAACATGTATACCAGGAACTGCGAGAAAACCATCTTTATTTTCTGGAAAGTTGTTTATTATTTTTTTTCTGCTTTCAAAGCTTTCTACTTCGTCTTTTCTTAAAATGGAAGTCGAGAATTCGACTGGGGAGATCATTTCTTCAACCCCGTCAACGTCTATTTTGTCTAATATTTTTTGATACTCTAGTAAAGCGTTTAGATCTTTCTTTATCCTTTCTTCTTCACTTGGACTAAGTTCTATATTAGACAGTTTTTTTAACTTCTTTATTAATTCGGTATTTATTTCCATGAGTTAATGCTCCTTTCTTAATTCAAACCTAAAATGAGCTTTACTTTCCCACTTTCTATCTCAAGTTTCTCTATACTTACATTTTTGCTAATAGGGTTCTCGGGGATGTTGATAATAATGGTCTTGTCGTTTAATTTAACAAATTTTGGAAGTTCTTCTTCCTTAATCATTTTTGTGGGGAGATTATGAAAAAACTCATATCTTCCTGTTAACGCTTTTGGATATGTCTTTAATTTTAAATAGTATTTAAACATCAACACCTTGAATCTAATTTCGTTATCACTGAACTCTATATTTGATACGTGATCAAATATTCTTTTCAGAAAGTGAAATTTACTGTTTTCTAAAATTTTTATCAAAAATTCTTTGGCTGCCTCTTCATCTATTTCTATCAATATTTCTTTCATTACTCACCGCCTATTTTTTGAATTCAAGAAGTAATTCAAACTTTCCGTCTTGCAGAATGAATCTAGAAATTTTTAAAGATTTTAACATGGTATCAACAAAAGGATTTATTTTTACTTTATTAAAATCTATCAAAATCTCATAATCTTTGGAAGAAACCGCTTCGCTGAATTCTGAAAGTATATAAAATACACCTTCTAAAATCTTTCTGACACCTTCATCACCACTCAAGGACAAGCGCAACTTTCCGTTTTCTAAATCTTCTGGTTTTTCTAAAATCTTGATCAAAGATTCCACTTTTGAATCTTTCCCCAAAAAATTGACCTCCATTTGAAAACTTATTCCATCTTCCCTCAGCTTTACATTCAAATTTTTTAGGCCTTGCACTTGGGTATTTTCTTCGATAACTTTGTCTATTAAACCGTTTATAAATTCTTCATCAACCTCGATTCTTAAACTTCCCAATTTAATTCCTCCTTCTAACTTTTAATTTTTTTGTACCCTAGAAATCTTTATCACTCTTCACTTCGTTCAAGAGAGTTAAAACCTTTTTAAAATTATACCATAAAATTGATTTTGCCAATCAAAAATATGTGATACAATTAGTTGGTTTAAGATTTTAAAAATACTAATTTAATTATAAAAGGGGTGAAATTGATATGGTAACTCCAGATTTTATCAATACCGAAGCTTTCACAAATCTTTATTTATTGTTAGTTAATTCAGTCTATATTTTGTTGCCTTTATCCCTAATACTTTTACTCTTTTCAAAGATTTCTTTCAAAGTTACTATTTTTCTTTTGGGTGTATATGCATCCTATTCCATAGTGATACCTTATCTGCTCAAAGTCCCCTTAATTAATAATTTTGTTCTAACGTTTGGTGATTACAGCTTTTTTATTTATTTGATATTCAGTTTGATCTTTGGATTTGTATTTTATCATTTAGTTAATGTAGCCTTTGTGGTTGGTGGTTTCCTTTTAGGCGGACTAGTTGGTTACTCAATAGGAACTTTTATAATTTCTTCCAATGGAGAGTGGATGAATAATCTACCTTTTTCCATTTCTTACATTCCTTGGATAATTTTTGCTATCTTAGGCGTGATTATTGCCATCATCTTTTCAAAGAATTATCAGTCAATCATCTCAATCATTTCAGTGATATTTGGGAGTTTTATACTATCTTTTTACACCATCTATTTGTTGGAAAAACACACATCCATTACCATCGGAAATAATTCTTTGCTAAGTGGATGGGAACAACTAAGCCAGCCGGAGTTTTTTGGAATCTTTATTTCTCTTATAATTTATATGATCTTAGGTTTCTACTTAATCGTAAGATCCAACAGAAAAAAAGCTAATAATTGATACAATCTTGGAGGAATAAGATGATCCATTCTAACATAACAAACTCTTTAGATATTTTGGTCAATAAAATAGAAGATGTGAAACTTGCAATTAAGGATGAAGTTGAAAGAAGGTTTGAAGAGTTTAGGGATATTGGAAAAAATGGCGATGAATTGGACTTATTCAGTGAGTTATCTTTTTGTGTATTAACGGCAAATTGGAGGGCAAAGGGTGGCATAAAAGCGCAAAAATTAATCACAAAAGAGGGATTCGCTCAATATAACGAAGAGCAATTAATATTAAAATTAAGAGAAGTTGGACATAGGTTCCCAAACACCAGATCAAAATATATAGTCGAAAATAGATGGATAATTGGAAGTTTGAAAAACTTACTTCAAAAAGATATTTCAGAAAGCAGAAGGTTTTTAGTCGAAAATATAAAAGGTATAGGCTGGAAAGAAGCCAGCCATTTTTTAAGAAACGTTGGAATAGAAGACGTCGCTATATTAGATAAGCACATACTGAAAATCATGAAGAATTATAATCTCGTGAAAGAAGTCCCCAAACCTTCTTGGACGGAGAAAAAGTATACTGATCTGGAAAATCAACTGAGAGTTTTATCAAAGATGGTTGAAGAACCATTAGGGAAATTAGATCTTTATCTATGGTACATGGAAACGGGCCAAATTGACAAATAAAAAAACTATTAACATATATAACATATTAAATTTCACATAAATTTGATAGGCTACTTTTTGGTTATTTGTGATTTTTTATCAAAAAATACAAAAGGGGGAAAGATAAAATTGCCTCTATATAGATACAAGTGCAAAAATTGTGGTTATGAGTTCACTATTTTGCATTCTATGAATGAAACACCTGAAGTTAAATGTGAACTATGTGGTTCAAAAGCTGAAAAGATAATTGGTAATGTTGGTATTTCTTTCAAAGGTGAAGGTTTCTATATTACCGACTCAAGAAAATCCAAATCAAAATCTTCTTCATCTACGTCAAGTAAGGAATCAGATCAAGTCGCTTCTTGACAAACAAATTGAGTTAAGGTATAATTAAAAAGTGGTATAGGGCCATTAGCTCAGCTGGTAGAGCGACTGACTCTTAATCAGTAGGTCGTGGGTTCGAAACCCGCATGGCCCACCAGAATTTAATAATATATAAAAGGTAAAGAGGAAGTCGCCCGCAGTTAACTTCCCACCCCGGGGAATAATCAAAAACCGTCAGGGGTACGCATGTTGAAAAAAATGACTCTTTGATTAGGAAAAGAGAGTTATTTGTGTTTAAGAAGAAATGGGTGACGATCCGTCACCCATTTTTTATATGTTAAATAAGGAAGGTGATTGTGTATAAGCGATAAAGTCGCTAAAAATAATGAGATCAAAGCTAGAAAAGTTCTGGTAATAGATCAAGAGGGGAACAAACTCGGAGAGATGCCGACAAAAGAAGCGTTAAAATTAGCCGAACAATCAGGAGTAGACTTGGTTTTAGTAGCCCCTGAAGCTAAACCTCCAGTTGCCAGAATGATGGATTATGGTAAATATATCTACGAAAAAGAGAAAAAGGAAAAATTAGCTAAGAAAAAGCAAAAAAAACAAGTTCTTAAAGAGATGAAATTTAGACTCAGAATCGATGATCATGATTTCAACACCAAATTGAAAAAGATAAGGGAATTTTTAGAAGATGGCTATAAAGTAAGAGTAGTAATTATGTTCTTAGGCAGAGATATACTTTTTAAAGAAAAAGGTAAGGAAATACTTGACAAAGTGGTATCTCAAACATCCGATATAGCAAAAGTTTCCAGAGGAGCAAAATTATTGGGTAAAGATATGGATATTATTTTAGAACCAATCAATGAGGAGAAAAAATAAGTAATCTATATATACTCTAAAAATTGGGAGGAATCAAGATGCCTAAATTAAAGACAAAAGGTTCTGCGAAAAAAAGGTTCAAGGTCACAAAAAACGGAAAAATTCTTCGACATAGAAGTAACGTAGGACATAATACGGGTTTCAAAAATAGCAGTCATATGAGAAGGCTAAAAAAAGAGGTAGAAGTACCGAAGGAAATAGTAGATAAAGTTGAAAAATCACTTGGTCTAAAATGATGATTTGAAATCAAACTTAATTTAAGTTAAAGGAGTGTATAGGAGATGAGAATTAAAAGATCTGTTACTTCTCACAAAAAAAAGAAAAAATATATAAAAGCGGCAAAAGGCTACTCGGGAGCAGTAGGTAGACGTTATTCATTGGCAAAACAACAATACTACAAATCCGGAAAATATTCTTATGCAGGTAGAAAAAACAAAAAAAGAGACTACAGAAATCTTTGGATAACAAGAATCAACGCCGCTGCAAGAGCACAAGGATTGAAGTATAATGAGTTAATTCATGGTTTAAAATTGGCTAATGTTGACATAAACAGAAAAATGCTTTCTGAACTTGCCGTAAACGATCCAGATGGATTCAACGAATACGTGAATATTGCTAAGCAATCTCTAGCTGAAAGCGTACAATAACTACAAAAGGGCGAATATACTCGCCCTTATTTTTTTATCTACAGTCACTTTTGCTTTCCTTTTTAACCTAATCCCCGCATATGTTCTAATACCTTAACTTGACTGAGCCCTCTGATTAGAGTATAATCTTCTTGGCAGAGTACTTTTGTTAAGATTTATATTATGGATAAGGCTTTTGGGAGGTATAAAAGTGGAGAGAAAAAAGAGTGAAAATGTAGTATGGCATGCTGGAAAGGTAAAAAAAGAAGACAGAGAAAAACTTTTAGGACAAAAGGGAGTAATCCTTTGGTTTACGGGGTTATCTGGATCTGGAAAATCGACTATAGCACATGATTTGGAAGAAAGATTGTTGAAAATGGGAAAGTTGTCGTATGTTTTGGATGGAGACAACATTAGACACGGTTTAAATGGTGATTTAGGATTCTCCCCAGAAGATAGGGAGGAAAATATTAGAAGGATAGGAGAAGTTGCAAAGTTATTCTCAGATCTTGGGATAATTACAATGACAGCCTTCATTTCCCCATACAAAAAAGATAGGCAGAGGGTAAGAGAGCTAGTAAAAGACGGGGAATTCATAGAGATATACGTAAAATGCCCACTTGATGAATTAAAAAACAGAGACCCAAAGGGTATGTACGAAAAGGCAATAAAGGGAGAAATAAAAAATTTCACAGGGGTTTCAGCTCCCTACGAAGAGCCTGAGAATCCTGAGTTAATTTTGAACACCGATGTAGAAAGCATAGAAGAATCGGTTGAAAAAGTCATTGAATATTTAAAAAACAACAATATTATCTGATTGCAGCCTTGTGCAAAAATTAAAGTACCTTTTATCCTTAAGGGTGGGGAGCGGGGTGAAAGGGCGCTAAAACAGTTTTATGAATAAAACGGAGGTCTAAAAAAATGATTGAGCCACACGGTGGAAAATTGGTCAACAAAATAGCTACTGAAGAAGAAAAAAAAGAATGGTTAAAAAGGTCGAAAGAGTTAAAAAGTATAAGTGTTACTTATTTTGATCTATCTGAATTAGAAAACATTGCAACTGGACTATTCAGCCCTTTAGAAGGGTTTATGACAAAAGAAGATTACGATTCTGTTTTAAACAGTATGAGATTATCTAACGGAACGGTATGGTCTATTCCAATAATTCTATCGGTAAAAAAAGAGATTGCAGACGAATTAAAAGTGGGAGAAGATGTATTGATAAAGAACCAAGAAGATTCAAAAGAGTACGCTATACTACATCTTCAAGAAAAGTTTGAAAGAAGAAAAGAAGAAGAGGCGTTGAAGGTTTACAAAACCCAAGACAAAGCTCATCCTGGGGTGAAGTTTTTATACGAGCAAGGAGAAATAGCATTAGGTGGGGAGATTACCTTACTCAACAGGATAGAGCACGAAAACTTTCAAGAGTTCAGATTCGACCCAAAAGATACAAGAAAGATATTCTCTGAAAAAGGTTGGAAAACGATAGTAGCCTTTCAAACGAGAAATCCCATACACAGGGCACACGAGTATTTACAAAAAACAGCGCTTGAAATCGTCGATGGTTTGTTCTTAAACCCGTTGGTGGGAAAAACAAAAGATGAAGACATTCCTTCTGATGTGAGGATGAAATCCTACGAAGTTATATTGGACAAGTATTACCCAAAAGAAAGGGTATTTTTAGGGGTATTCCCTGTTAACATGAGATACGCCGGACCAAAAGAAGCGATCTTTCATGCGATATGTAGAAAGAACTATGGATGTACACATTTTATTGTAGGAAGAGACCATGCAGGTGTTGGAAATTACTACGGAACTTACGAAGCTCAAGAGATATTTGACCAGTTTAAACCCGAAGAGATAGGGATAGTACCACTAAAATTCGAACATGCATTTTATTGCAAAAAATGTGAAAACATGGCAACGGCAAAAACATGTCCACACGGAAAAGAAGACCATGTGTTCCTCAGTGGGACAAAGGTAAGGGAGATGCTTTCAAAAGGAGAAAAACCACCAAAAGAGTTCACAAGAGCCGAAGTTGCAGAAATACTAATGGAATACTATATGAACAAATGATTTAGTTAATTTTTAGATAACACATTGGATTGTTGGAAAATATACAAGGCGTCTGCATAAGGCGTCTTTTTTATTTTACAAAACAATACTTAGGCTTTTTACCAAAAAATCAATTTTGTGGGATTATATCACTAACTTCAGAGTTACTTACTCGCAAGTTACTAACTCGTGAGTAAGTAACTGGGTTTATTGTTTTGACAATCCATATTAATTTGATCGTAACAAAAATAGTTTATAATTTTTTTACCCTCCCCTGGTGGGATGGATAAAAGGAGGCGATTTTATGAAACATGAAAAGGCTCTTAGAAAACTTAAAACAGCGCGTGGACAGATTGATGCAGCTATAAAAATGATTGAAGAAGAAAGATACTGTATTGATATATCTAAGCAACTGTTAGCCACAATTTCTCTTTTAAAAAATGCACACTCTGAAATATTGAAAAAACATATAGAAACATGCGTGAAAGACGCAACGTCTTCTAAAGATCCCGAAGAAATCAATGTAAAATTAGAAGAACTTGAAGAGGTTTTTGATTATCTCAAAAAAACTTAGAAAAGGTGGTGTACTATATGAGTGAAGTCAAAGAAAAACCGATAGAATCTACAAATTCTCAAGAAAAATTTGCCGCAAATAATAAAGTATCTTTTAGCGTTCAAGGGATGACATGTGCTACATGTGTAAAAAACGTAGAATGGGCGCTTAAAAAATTAGATGGGGTAAAATATGTCTCAGTCAATTTAGCCACAGAAAAAGCTATAGTAATATCACAAGAAGCAATACCGATGAACGAAATCAAAAAGGCTGTAGCAGATGTTGGATACAAGGTCTCTGAGGAAATGCCCACCGAGGATCTGATAGAAAAAAGATTCAAAGAATCACGCAAAGATATGTATATTTCATTAGCCATTACTATACCTCTTATGGTTGTTATGATTTTAAGTATGAGCGGGGTACATGTTCCTTTTATGCTATTGATTGAGTTAATTGGCGGTGCAGCCACAATCTTCATACCAGGTAGAAAAACTTTAAAAAGTGCCTGGATCGCTTTATCTCATCTTCACACAAATATGGATACATTAGTTTCTCTTGGAGCTATCTCCGCTTGGGCAACAACAATTTTAGCAATTGTAGGATTGAATATTCTTTCTTTTGGTACTATCGCATCTATGCTAATTACACTGAATCTGGTGGGTAGATACATCGAAGCAAGGATGAAACATAGTGCTTCAAGAGAAATAAAACTCCTTCTATCCATGAAAGTCGACAAAGCTAATGTTATTACTGATGACGGAGTGGTTGAATTACCCATAGAGACCGTCAAAATAGGTGATTTAATACTGGTGAGACAAGGTGAAAAAATACCTTTAGATGGTACTATCGTAGAAGGGCAAGCTTCCATAAACGAGTCTATGATAAGCGGTGAACCATTACCCCTATTAAAAAGCGAGAAGGATCCCGTAGTAAGTGGAACGATAGTTGAATCAGGTCTCTTAAAAATAAAAGTAGAAAAAGTCGGAGAAGACACATTCCTAAATCAAATGATCAAACTTGTAGAAGAAGCTTCATCCTCTAAAGTACCTATTCAAGCTCTGGCTGACAGAATAACTTTGTATTTTATCCCGACGGTTTTTTCGTTAGCTGTCTTAAGTGGTATGATTTGGTTTTTCCAATATGAAACATTCCAACCTTTTTTGATTAACGCTTCAAAAGTCATTCCTTGGGTTCTTACAGATGCTGGTCCGCTATCTACGGCAATTTTCTCGTTTGTTGCCACACTTGTTATAGCGTGCCCATGTGCACTTGGCTTAGCAACACCTATGGCTCTTGTGGCTGCCAGTTCTGTATCTGCCAAAAAAGGATTGATAATAAAAAATGGAGAAGCCATCCAAACGGCTAAAGATATAGACACAATTCTCATGGACAAAACTGGAACCTTAACTAAAGGGCAACCTTCAGTTATTGAACACAATTTAGATGATGAAACATTTTTGATCATTTCAGAAATAGAGAAAAATTCTACTCACCCATTGGCTAAAGCCATAGTCGAATACGCACATGAGCATATTAAAAATCAGAACGTTGAAATTGAAGAAATAGAGGAAATAACAGGCAAAGGAATCGTTGGGACATACAAAAACAATGAATACTATATAGGTAAACCACGTGATCCAAAACCATATCAAGCATTTATGGAAAACGCAGAGACGGTAATAGAGGTAAGTAAAAATGAAAAAATTGTTGGCTACATAAGAATCGCAGACGAGATTAAAAGTGATGCAGTAGAAGCTATAAAACAATTAAAAGAAATGGGAATGGAACCCATAATGGTAACAGGCGACAACGAAAACACCGCCAGAGCCGTTGCTAAAAAGGTTGGAATTGATAAGGTATTTGCAAATATATCACCCCAAAATAAAGTAGAAATAGTCAGAAAATATCAGATAGAAGGGAAAAAGGTAGGCATGATAGGCGATGGAATAAACGATGCCGCAGCATTAAAATCATCTGATATGGGTATTGCAATAGGTAACGGAACAGATTTGGCAATAGAATCTGCGGATGTAATAATAAGTCAAGGCGAAATTTCAAAAGTTATAGATGCCATAAATATATCAGAAATAACCTTTAAAAAAATCAAACAAAACTTATTCTGGGCTTTCTTCTACAACATTATCGCGATACCTTTGGCAATGATCGGCATCCTTCACCCAGCAATAGCAGAGGTCGCTATGTTATTTAGTTCCATAAACGTGATTTACAATTCAAGCAGAATCACAAAAAAACTATAGGAGGTTAAACAATGAAATACGTATTTGATGTTCCAGATATGTCTTGTGAACATTGCAAGATGAATATTGAAAGGCAATTAAAATCTTCAGGTATTGTGCAAAATTTCAACGTTGATTTAGAAAACAAAAAAGTAGAAGTTGAAACATTGCAAGAACCAGAAAAAATAGAAAACTTACTGGATGAAATAGGTTATCCCCCAAAATTGGTAAGCCAGGAATAATTTTTCAAAAAGCAGGGGCACTTGTTGCTCCTGTTTATATTATTAATTGATTAAATTTTTTTCTTTTACTTTCATATTTATTAGCAGCAAGCAGATCCATTAATGTTCTATTGATAGCCCACTTAAAACCTTAAGTCTTTGAGGGAGAGTTTCAAAATACAAAGGAGAATGGCCCAAAGATTCACCATCCGTTTCTAAATACAGCTTTTCTTTGGATGTAATTTCTATCGATTTTCCTCTAAAGGTTTTCACAGCTTCATGATTTATAAATGAGCCATCATATATTTTCCTTAGATTTGCTAAAATTGTACCAACAGATATCTTATCAATGACGGTTACATCGAAAAGTCCATCATCGTATTTTGCCTTCGGTGTAAACATCATTCCTCCCCCACTGTATCTACAAATCCCAACATTCAAGGTTAAAGCTTGATTTGCATACACCTTTTCTCCATCAATTTTGATTTCAACATAAGGATCCTTGAAGGAAATTAAAGTGCTTAATAAATTTAAAGAATAAGAAAGCTTGCCAAACAATCTTTTTTTACTTTTATTAGCCTTATAGGTGACTTCTGCATCAAAACCCATCCCTGCAACATTCACAAAATATCTTGTTTTTTCAACACCTGTTTGAATATAACTAACCTTACCAACATCTTGTAATATGAAATTGTCTTTACGTAAATTGCTTACCGCCTCTTCATAATTAGCAGGTATACCGACGCTTTTTCCCCAATCGTTACCAGAGCCAGAACCTATAGAACCAACTGATATTTCGATTGGATCGATAATATCCTGCGACATTATTGCGTTAACTATTTCGTTTACCGTTCCATCTCCACCAACAGAAATTAATTTTTTATACCCTTTTTTGATCCCTTCCATTGCCAAATTAAAACCATCGTAAGGCTTCTGGGTAAATAAATAATCAAAGGATATCTTTTTCTTTTCCAAAATAGGATAGATATTTTTTGTCCATACTTTTAGGGCTTTACCCCCACCTGCTACCGGATTAACTATGAACAGTATTTTATCTTGTTCCACAAGGGTAGATCTCCTTTTTCATTTTAATATCTAACTAATTTACTACACTTGACCAACTGATTCAAGAAAATCGATTAAAAATCCTTTTATTATGGAGGAAGAATAAGACAATACACTCAGCGTTTCTTCCTTAAGTTTTGACAATTTTCCTTCTTCACCCATCTTTCTAATTTGTTCAATAGTTACATAATCATTTAAACTTTCCCCAAACTGGGCTTTGATTTCTGAATGAAACAAAGAAAACCTACTAAGAGAAAAGTCCATTATCTCTTGAACATAGTCTTCGTAATTATCAAAAAAGGTAGGTTTGGCACCCAAAATAACTTCTTTCGCCGCATTATCAGAATAATACAAAAGATATACTAAATAATCGTCCATAAAATAGTGTGCATTGTTAAGTTTCCTTGATATGTCCTTGTTAAAAGCTGCTCCTATGATTTCAAAAAATGAACCGGGGGCATTGTGATAAGGTTGTGAAAGATCTTCGATATAATGAAGCGCACGAGCTAAAAATCTATAACCCCAATATTCGTCATTTTTTTCAAAAGCTTGTTTGGATAATTCTACAAAGTAGAGAAATGATTTGTCGCCTTCGAAAACCTTTAAAAATCCAATTCGGTTAAACTAAGATATTCTAAATTGTATTGCCTTTCTTCCTCGTATGAATATTCTGTAATAAAAACCTTTTTATCAATATTCGGTAAATCTTGAATTATATAATAAGTCATCGCCTCATGCCCACTCCAAGGGAACAGTGTAGTAGACATAAAAACAATAAAAAGTAAATACAATATGGATTTTTTCATGGACAAAATCACCTTTTTATAAAATCCTTCAATTCCTTTAATTCTTTTAAAATTTTACCATAAAATGATCTTAACAAGAAAGCAAATCAAAAAAACCCCATTTGGGGTTTTGTTGGTTAAATAATTATTTAATTTTGTTAAAACCTACTTCATTCTTTAAGCCCACTATTTACCAAACTTTTTACAAACAAATCTTGAAGTAGAAAAAATATTATAAGGGTAGGTAAAGCAACTAACAGTGTCCCTGCCATTATCACTCCCCAATTGTTACTGGACTCTCCTGAGATCATCATCTTTACGCCAACCTGTACCGTCCTCATGTCATCTTGCATGGTAACTATCAAAGGCCAAAGATACATATTCCATGCATAAACAAAATTAATAATAGCCGCCCCAGCGATTATTGGCCCAGACAAAGGTACAAGCACCTTGAAAAAATATTGCATAGCTGAAGCACCATCTATTTTTGCTGCATCCTCTAAAGAGCGAGGAATCGTCATAAAATGTTGCCTAAATAGGAATGTATTGGTTGCTGAAGCGGTAAAAGGTATTATCAACGCCCAGTAGGTGTTAACCCAACCCAGATTTGACATCAGCATAAACAAAGGTAAAATCATAACCGTTTCGGCAGGCAAAAATAAAGTTACAAAGAGGGTGGAAAACAATATGTTCTTTCCTTTAAATCGAAAAGAAGAAAAGGCATAAGCAGCCAATGTTCCTGTTATTAACTTTCCTAATGTTGTAAATGAAGCCACCAGCAAAGAATTAAACAACATTCTACCCATTGGAACGAGGTCCATCGCCGCTATGTAATTTTTAAAATTGATACTTGAAGGAAAAAACTTAGGTGGATAAGAGAAAACCTCCGTTGGTTCCATAAAGCTCATGGAAATTGCAAGTATGAAAGGTAAAAACATGAAAAAAGATACAATTATTAAACCTAATTCCGCAAAAATATAATTAACTTTTTCTCTGGTAGATTTCCTCATTATTGCTTGACTCCCTTCATTGATAATGAACCCTTTTCTCACCAAATCTAAAATAAAGAAAGGTGATAATTGACATAATAATAAATAAGATAACACTCTCAGCAGCTGCTAAACTTGTTTTTTGGAAAAAGAATGCGTCTTGATATAGTTTGTAAATTAAGGTTGTAGTACTTCCTAAGGGTCCCCCTCTTGTCATAATGTCAATGATCCCAAACGACTCAAACATTCCATTGGTGATGTTCATAATAACTAAGTAAAATGTAATGGGAGAAAGCATAGGAAATTTTATTTTCCACATCCTTTGCCATACGTTTGCCCCATCAATAAGAGAACTCTCTATTATTGATTCCGATATGGACTGTAACCCCGCAAGATAGAAAATAATTGAAAAAGGCAGCATCTTCCAAACACTGGAAACTATAACAGAAATTAACGCATATGGCACTTGATTTAACCAATTAATACTTTCTCCTGTGATTCTTGACAGAATATAATTCACATGCCCTGCAACCGGATTCAACATAAAGGTCCACAGTGCACCTCCGATAGTAAAGGAAATAACATAAGGAACAAAAATTAAAGTTCTATAAATTTTCATCCCAAAGACCTTATTATCTAATAATTGTGCGATCAGGTAGCCTAAAATAATGACTATTATTACCGTTGTAACTATATATATGATTGTGATCTTTAATGCATCCCAATATGCCTCATTCTCAAAAAGTTTAATGTAGTTATCTAAACCTGCAAATATTCTCTTATCGCCAAATGGTGATATTTTGTAAAAACTCATTAGAAAGGAGTTAATTGCAGGCCAATATATAAAAAGGGCAATAATTATTAGTGTCGGTGCAAGCAAAAGATAAGGTGTATATTTTCCCCACTTCATATTTTATTTCCTCCCAAAAAACCAAGGAAGAAAATTCTTCCTTGGATTAACAACATTTGAAATTCTAGACTTATATTAGAGATTCATTTAATAGATTATTGATAGAATTCGTTATATTCTTGGATTAATTCTGTTACTCTACTTTCAGCCCAGCTCAGTGCCTCTTCAGGTGTCATTTGTCCATCAACCATTCTTTCATACGCTATTTCTATAGTTTCTCGAGTTTCAGGGAACACTCCAATAACTGCTCCAGCGGAGTTAAAATTCCTTTTCGCTAGCAATAGTTGTAACAACGAAGTGAAGTAATTTGGATTTTCAGCATAAAACCCTTCATAGTGCAACCTTTGAATAGCATCTTTTCTAACTGGGAAATACCCTGTACCTTGGTGCCAGCTTATCTGTTGATCTTCACGATTGACAAATTTCATAAATTCCCAGGCAGCTTTTGTTTCTTCATCTGGGTGTCCTGCTATCAACCATAAGCTAGCTCCACCAATAATTGGCCCTCCGCTGACACTTATATCTGGAACTGGCAAAAATGCTGTACCTAACTCGTAGCCATTACTCTTTAATCCCTCTTGAAATATCTTTACATCAGATGTTGAAAAGAAATTCATAGCTGCTCTGCCGGAAACGAAATTTTGTCCGGCAGCGTCCCAATCTTCCCTAGCTGTGTTAAGAATTAAACCTTCTTTGTTCAACTGATCAAACAGTTCAAATATTTTTAAACCTGCTTCGTTATTGAAAACAGCCTCTGTTGCTCTGGCGGTTCTTCCGTTATCGTTGTTAACAAGTGGCGCATCGGCGGCAGCCATAAGTTGTTCAATTACCCATGAATGGGTAGGCCAAGTTAATCCATATTGAACAGTATTTCCTCTTGAATCTTTCTTTGTTAAAATTCTTGAATATTCTAAAAGTTCCTCGTAGGTTTGAGGAGGTCTATTTGGATCTAAACCGGCTTCTTCAAAGAGTGTTTTGTTGTAATACAACAAGGCGGTAGATGAATTGAAAGGCATGGAATACAACTTCCCATCAACTGTGTAATAATTTAATATTGGTTCCAACAAAACCCCTACATCATAAGAATCATCTTGATCAAGTAAATCTTGGACAGGAACTATGACACCGCTGTCTATCATCAATCTTGTACCTATTTCGTAAATCTGTACTATGTGAGGTGCATTCCCGGATTGTACCCCTGCAATAAGCTTATTCAACGTCTCAGGATAACTTCCTGAATATTGCGCATTTACTTTTATATCCGGATAAGCTTCTTCAAAATCACTCACAATATCTTCAATCAAAGCTATCCTGTCTCCACTCATTGCATGCCAAAACTCTATGGTTACAGGGAAAGACAAAACGCTTAACAAAGAAACCATAAATAAAAACATAACCGTCCTTTTCACAAAACTCACCTCCAATAAATTTTTGAAACTATTTAAAGACTTTACTCAGCATCTTCTTGTATTTCAATAGTACTTTATTTTTATTTGTGAAATATAAGGAAATATAAAGTTTTATTAAAACTAAATATTTCCAAAGTTCTTTTCTTGTTTTTTACTATCTTATCTATTAAGTTGTGTTATCATTAATTGGATTGCTATCTAGGAGGTCGAAATAAAACATGTTAGAAGACATAACCAAGAAAAAGTTAGAGAACGGATTAAGAGAAGTTAAAAAATCACAAACACTTAGTATTCTCCAAATTTTGCAAATGGATTACTTTGAAGACAAAGAAAGAAGATTCAAGCCTGAATTCAACAATTCAACAAACTGGAAAAAGATAGAAAAAGAGGAAAAGTGGGGAGGGTACGATAAGGTATTTTGGTTTAGAAAAAATATCGAAGTGCCTGAAAGTATTGGTGAAGAAAGTCTATTTTTGAGGATTTCTTTGGAAAAAGATGGCGATTTGGACGTTATTCCCGATTATCCTGAATCTTTACTTTTTGTAAATGGTCAGTTCGTTCAAGGAATAGACAAATACCATAAAGAGGCTATAATATCGCCAAAGATTGTACAAGGAAATGTATTGAGGATATACTTAAGGTCATGGACTGGCTTGAGAGGGGAATTAAATTACACATTTTCAGGTTTGGAGCTTTACAAAATAGATAAATATTCACAAAAGTACTATTTCTTAGCAAAGAATGTTCTTGACACAATCGATCAACTAAGTCAAAACGATATTGTAAGAGTAAAATTATTCAATATTTTAAACGAGTCTTACAAAAGAATCAATTTTATAAAACCTCGATCCAAAGAATACTATGAATCAATAAAAGACAGTTATAGTTTTTTGCAAGAAGAATTGAAAAAAATGAGAAATTTTAAGCTGGATTCTCCGAAAGTTGTTTTGACAGGACATTCTCATATAGATATGGCATGGCTTTGGACAGTTTTACACACAAGAGAAAAAGCACAAAGAACCTTTTCGACGGTTCTCAATCTGATGCAAGAGTATCCAGAATATATATTTATGCACTCTTCTCCGGCATTGTACAAGTTCTTAAAAAACGATTACCCTGAGTTGTATGAAAAAGTAAAGCAAAAAATTAAAGAAGGCAGATGGGAAGCAACTGGTGGTATGTGGATAGAATCGGATTCTAATATTTCTCCAGGTGAGTTTTTGATAAGACAGATACTATTTGGGAAAAGGTTCTTAAAAGAAGAGTTTGGAATAGATTCTAAAGTTGTATGGTTGCCAGATGCATTTGGTTACACATACGCCCTTCCTCAGATAATAAAGAAAAGTGGAATGAAGTACTTCGCTACAACCAAAATAAGCTGGAATGAGATCAACAAATTCCCGTACGATACTTTTTGGTGGAAAGGCATCGATGGGACCAAAATCTTATCCCATTTTATTACAACGCCTGATAAAAACAATTACTTTTATACCTACAACGGCATGGTGGAGCCTTTCACGATAAGGGGGATATGGGATAATTACAAACAAAAAGATATAAACGATGAATTAATTCTTGTCTTCGGTTGGGGAGATGGAGGAGGAGGCCCAACATATGAAATGTTAGAAAATTATCAAGCAATAAAAGAAATCCCAGGTTTACCCCAAGTGGATATGGGAAGAGTAGAAGACTATTTTGCGAAATTGGAAGAAAGAATAAGAGATAAAAATGTCCCAGTTTGGGATGATGAGCTGTACTTCGAATTACATCGAGGTACGTATACTTCACAAGCTTTTGTGAAAAGGGAAAACAGAAAATCAGAAGTATTGTACCATAACGCAGAGTTATTAAATTCTATGGCTTTGAAATTATTAGAAGATTTCGAATATCCTAAAAATTCTCTAAATGAAGGATGGGAACTATTATTATTAAATCAATTCCACGATATTTTACCAGGTTCCTCAATAAGAGAGGTTTATGAAGATGCAAGAAGAGATTTTGAAAAGATAAAGGGGATAGCTAACAAAGAGATCGAAAGGGCTATTTCTATGATTTCAAAGGAAATAAAAAGCGAAGAAGACAGTTTGGTATTATTCAACACCACCTCCTTTGAAAGGGACGAGATTGTAGAGTTAGAAAACGGTAAAAAAACGTTGGTTAGAGGAATACCCCCTTTTGGCTATAAAAGTATTAAAATATCCAATTTGGAGCAGAAGCAAATTGATGAAAAAATGATCGTAAAAGAAGATTACATTGAAAACAGATACTATATAATCGAATTCAATGAAAAAGGGCAGCTTAAAAGATTATACGATAAAGAAAATAAAAGGGAAGTACTGGAAGAGGGGAAATTGGGAAACGTGCTACAAACCTTCGAAGATAAACCTTACTTTTTTGACGCATGGGATATTTCTCCTTATTTCAACGAAAAGATGAAAGAGGTTACTGATTTAATCGAAGTAAAAGTAGAGGAAGAGACTCCTTTAAAAGGTGTTTTAAAATTCTCATGGAGGTTTTATGACTCAACTATCGAACAAAGAGTCATTGTGTACAACCACATAAGAAGAATCGATTTTGATACACATGTTGACTGGAAAGAGAAACAAGTTTTATTAAAAACAGCTTTTCCTGTTAATATAAGAAGCACGAAAGCCACCTACAACATACAATTTGGAAACATAGAAAGAAGTACAACCAACAACACAAGTTGGGATATAGCAAAATTTGAAGTCCCAGCACAAAAATGGGCAGATCTTTCAGAAGCAAACTATGGAGTTTCCATACTAAATGATTGTAAACATGGGTACGATATAAAAGAAAACGTTATGAGACTCACTCTTCTAAGATCCCCAATCGAACCCGATGAAACGGCTGATAGAACGGATCACACATTCATTTATTCTCTTCTACCACACGCTGGAACATGGAGAGATTCACAAGTAATACAAGAAGCCTACAAATTGAATTATTCTGTAATAGTTAAAAAGATAAGAAAAAACGAAGAAGGAAACCTCCCTGACAATTTCTCTTTTATCAAGGTCAACGATTTTGATGTGGTAATTGAAACCATAAAAAAAGCGGAAGATGATGACTCTATACTAATTAGACTTTTCGAAGATAAAGGCAGTCGAAAAAAGGAAGTGGAAATAGAATTTTTTAGAAGTTTAAAAAAAGTGGTTGAATGTAATTTAATTGAAGAAGAGGAAAAAGAAATTGCATTTAAAGATAATAAAATCGTATTCAGTATAACACCATACGAAATAAAAACCTTTAAAGTGTGGTTTTAATTCAAGCTAAAGGCGGATTTTCTCCGCCTTTAGTTTTTTAAAGCCATTCTCTTTGCACATAATGAGTATGCAACAATTGATGTGATTTTTCACTTCCTGGCTTTTCCAAATACTCGTTGTATAGTCTAACAATTGATGGATTTTCATGGGACTTTCGAATTATCTTTGATTTGTCAACGACATTTAATGCCTCGATTCTCTTTTTAATCACGTTGAAATCACCATGATGGTACGGTTGACCACCGCCTCCAACACAACCCCCTGGACAAGCCATAATTTCGATTAAATGTAAGTCTATTTTTCCCGATTGAACGTCTTCCAAGAGTTTTCGTGCGTTACCTAAGCCATAAGCAACTCCAACTCTTAATTTTTTCCCATTAATTTCAACTTCTGCAACTCTTATAGACTCATATCCATGAAGTTGCTCAAATTCTACTTCTTTAAGTTCATTCCCGGTTATCCATTCATAAGCGGTTCTTAAAGCTGCCTCTGCAACTCCTCCCGTTCTTCCAAAAATGGCTGCAGCACCGGTGGATTCTCCTAAAGGACTATCATACTCCCTTTCTGGGACAGCTTTGAAATTAATTCCTGCTTCTTTGATCATTTTCGCCAGTTCTCTGGTGGTCAATACATAATCAACATCCCTGTATTCAGGTGATGCATTTATTTCTTCTCTAGCTGCTTCGTACTTTTTGGCTAGACAGGGCATTATGGATACAACGGTTATCTTTTTGGGATCAATATCATTTTTTTGTGCATAATAACTCTTTGCAATCGCTCCAAACATCTGTTGAGGAGACTTCGCAGAAGAAGGCATCTCAAGCAAGTCAGGGAATTGATGTTCGATAAATTTAACCCATCCTGGACAACAAGAAGTCAACATAGGTAAAAAACCACCATTTTCTAACCTTTCTTTGAACTCTGTAGCTTCCTCCATTATGGTTAAATCTGCTCCAAAATTGGTATCGAAGACCTTATCAAAACCCATTAGTTTTAAAACACCAACCATCTTCCCGGTAGAAATAGTTCCAGGTTCGTAACCGAATTCTTCCGCTAATGCTACCCTCACTGCAGGAGCGGTTTGAACTACAACGTGTTTCTCTTCATTGTCCAATTCTTTCCATACTTCATCTATGTAAGATCTCTCAACTAACGCCCCTGTAGGACAGACAGCCGCGCATTGTCCACAGAATGTACAGGCTGTTTCTTCTAAAGGCCAGTCAAAAGAAGGTTTAACAACGGCACCAAAACCTCGGTCTATTGCTGAGAGAACACCAACCGTTTGAAATTCATTACACATGGTTTCACATCTTCTGCACATGATACATTTGTTAGGATCCCTAATTATCGCCGCAGAGATATCTTGATCGTAATTAGATGTTTTGCCAAAATAAGGATTGTTCACAATGTCTAGTTCAGCAGCAATTTTTTGTAGTTCGCAATCACCATTTTTTGGACATTTTAGACAATCTTGTGGATGATCGGATAATAACAACTGAACAGCGGTTCTTCGGGCTTCTACCGCCATTCTCGAATGTGTCTTTATTTTAATTCCTTCAAACACTGGTGTTGCACAAGCAGGAGCCAAAGTTCTTCTTCCCTCTACTTCAACCATACAAACTCTACATGAAGAAGGCTTATTTTCTATATTGACATCCTTTAAGTTCATATAACAAAGTGTTGGTATATAGCCGCCAAATTTTTGAACAGCTGTTAAGACGGTATCATTTTCGGAAGCCTCAAATTCATTGCCATTTATATATATTTTAGGCATTTATTATTTCCCTCCTAACCAAAAAATTTATACTATTTTTATTGCGTTAAATCTACATGTTGAATAGCAAGATCCACATTTTATACACTTTTCTTGTTCAATTATATGAGGTTTTCTTAATTCTCCTTGTATCGCGTTAGTTGGGCATACCCTTGCACAAGCCGTACAACCCGTACAATCATCTGGAATTATTTCGTACCTTATCAAATTCTTACATATTCCAGCTCGACAGTTTCTGTCCAATATATGTTCTTTATATTCTTCCTCAAAATACCTATAAGTAGAGAGTATCGGATTTGGGGCAGTTTGCCCTAAACCACATAAAGAGCCATTTTTAACCACATTAGCCAAAGATACCATATGATCAAGATCTTCCAATTTAGCGTTTCCAGAAGTTATTTTTTCCAGTATTTCTAAAAGCCTTACGTTTCCTACTCGACACGTAGTACACTTACCACAGGATTCATCAACTGTAAATTGAAGATAGAATTTTGCAACATCGACCATACAAGTATCTTCATCCATAACAATCATTCCACCAGAACCCATCATCGAACCAAGTACTTGAAGACTATCGTAATCTATAGGGGTATCCAAGTATTCTTCAGGAATACATCCTCCCGAAGGACCTCCGGTTTGAACAGCTTTGAACCTTTTATCTCCTTTGATCCCTCCACCTATATCAAAGATTATATTTCTCAAAGTTGTACCCATTGGAACTTCAACAAGACCAACATTCTTAACATCTCCTGCAAGTGCAAAGACTTTCGTACCTGGAGAATTTTCTGTTCCGTATTGTTTGAACCATTCGGCGCCATTGAGTATTATAGGCGCTATATTTGCAAGTGTTTCAACGTTGTTTATCAAAGTCGGCTTTTTCCATAAACCACTATTAGCAGGAAAAGGAGGCTTATTGGTAGGCTCCCCACGAAAACCTTCTATCGAATGGATCAGAGCGGTCTCTTCTCCGCAGACGAAAGCTCCTGCTCCCAGTCTGATATCTATATCAAAAGAAAAATTACTCCCTAAAATATTTTCTCCAAGCAATCCATAATTTTTAGCTTGTGAAATACCTACCTTTAGTCTTTCAACAGCCAAAGGATATTCAGCTCTTATGTAAATAATCCCTTTCTGGGCACCAATTGCGTATCCAGCTATAGCCATACCTTCTAACACGGAATGAGGGTCACCCTCTAATACAGATCTATCCATAAATGCTCCCGGATCACCTTCATCTGCGTTACATACTACGTATTTTTCGTCTCCTTTGGCTTGCATGGCGAATTTCCATTTCAAACCGGTTGGAAACCCACCACCACCTCTACCTCTTAAATTTGAATCCAAAACCGTTTGAACTACCTCTTCTCTTTTCAATTTAAGTGCTTTTGCTAGGGCTAAATAACCATTATTTTTTAAATAATCTTCTATATTTTCAGGATCGATATTTCCGGCATTCCTTAAAACGATTCTTACTTGTTCAGGCATCGTTTTACCTCCCTCAAATTGCTTTTTTATGGGTTTCTTCTATCAACAATTCGTCTGCGATTTTTCCCTCTACTAAATGAGTTTTAACAAGATCTTTTACTTTCGACTTTGTAACGTTACCATACAATATTGGTTCTTTGCCTGGTTCGTTGACTTCTACTGTTGGCTCAGCATAGCAATATCCTAAACATCCTGTTTTCATAACTTCAATATTTTCTAATTTTTCTTCTTGTATCTCTTTTAGAAGCTCTTCATATGTTTCATCAGCTCCAGCTGAGATTCCACAAGTTCCTAGTGCAACTTTTAATACAATTTTACTTCTATTCTCTTTTTCTTTGAGTTCATTTATCAACGATTCTAATTCTTCTAAACTCCTTAATTTAGGCATAGAAAAACCCTCCTATTGACTATTTTTCTTTGGCTCTATAATCTCTGATTATTCTTCTAACATCGTTTCTTTTAAGTCTCCCATATACTTTTTCCCCTATTTTTACGACAGGTGCCAAACCACAAGCACCTAAACACCTAACCGGATGAATAGAAAATAATCCGTCCTCGGTTACTTCTTCTTCTTCAACATTTAAAATCTTTTTGAATTCGTCTAAGATTTCGTTCGCTCCTCCCACGTAACAAGCTGTTCCTAAGCATACACTTATAGGATACTTACCTTTAGGTTTTGTGGAGAAAAAATTGTAGAAAGTCACAACACCATAAACTTGAGAAGAAGGAATTTTCAGTTTTTTTGCCACTAATTTTTGCACTTCATTTGGGATATATCCTAGATTTTCTTGAACTTTATGCAAAACTTCAATAAGCAAGCTCCTTCTTTCTTCTTCGGTTTTGTCCGTCAAATCGAGTGAATTAAGATAAGTTTCAATGTCTTTTAATTTGCTTTCAAGAAGTTCTTCCATTCATTTTCCTCCTTGTATAATTAGGTTTTATTACACATATAGCGCCCTTTCACCCCGCTCCCCACCCTTTTATGGAAGGGACCTTCGGTCCCTTAAACTCTGTAGCCTACGCATAAAGAAGTGGAAAGTTCCTGACCATACGCATTAGGAAACAAGTTAAAAAATTCACTAATAATATACCTGATTGATTATACCATTTTTTATAGATTAGTAATTTAATAAAATATAAACCAGTTATTACTTTTTTCAAAAATTCGAAACAAAATAATCTTAAAATTCTACCCAACTAGCACCTCTTTTTGTACTTTCTACACATTTTTCTATAAATCGCATTCCCTCTACTCCGTCTTCCACAGTGGGAAAATCTAAATCTCTCTGCTCTAGAATTTCTCCTTTTTTCTTTTTTGCAATTGCGTTTATAAACTTATCGTATACCCTTGCAAAGGCTTCAACGTAACCTTCCTGATGCCCACCAGGAGTCACATAATCAGTTTTAATAAAATCATCAACGCTTTCGCTTCCCCTCGATAAAGTTATAAAAGGATGGTTAACTTTTGAGATCTTCAAGTAATTTGCGTGTTCTTGTGACCATTCTATAGATCCTTTTGTTCCATATATACCAATATCCAAAGTATTTTCGTGGCCCATAGCAATTTGAGATGTCCAGTATATGCCTTCTGCCCCATTATCATAATTTATTAGTATAGATGCATTATCGTCTAGCCTATCTGGCTCAACAAACTTGTCCATTCTGGCATTTAAGGACTTTATCTTCAAACCTGTTAGGAAAGAAACTACGCTTTCCACGTGTACCCCTATATCAGCCACGCAATTAGATACACCCGAAACTTTTGGATCCGATCTCCACTCGTGGCGAGAATTTTTGCCGGCAAACGGCACCTTTGCCATCCACTCACTTAGGTATCGACCATTGATAAACCTAACCTCACCTATTTCCCCTCTTTTAATTAACTCTCTTGCGTATCTTAACATTGAATAACCTGTAAAGGTGTAAGCAACCGCAAAAAGTAGGTTGTTTTTTCTTGCTAACTGTTTTAGCTCTTCAGCTTCTTTTAGAGTGATGGTTAACGGCTTTTCACACATCACATTTATTCCAGATTCTAAAAATTTTTTTGCCACTTCATAATGTGAACTGTTGGGTGTGACAATGGATACAAAATCTATTTTATCGGGCCTTTTAGCTTCCTCCTCAGCCATTTCTTCATAATTTTTATACAATCTTTTCTCATCTATTTTTAACTCTTTGCCTGTTGCCAAAGTGTTTTTGAAGTTTCTTGAAAAACTTCCACAGACTAATTCTGCCTTCCCGTGTAGATTTATAGCTTTTCTGTGGACTATGCCTATTTGAGAGTCTTTACTTCCACCTACCATTCCATAAGTCAATCTTTTGAACATATTTTACCCCTCCTCTTATTTGAGTTTGGTTTTAAAACTTTACCCAAACGCTTCCATTTTTCGAACTTTCTACACATTTTTCAATAAACCTCATCCCTCTTAATCCCGCGTTTACACTTTGAAAATGGGCATTATCGTTGGTTATAATTTCTCCGTTTTTTTTATTTATTAAATCGGTAATAAATGTGGAATAAGTATTTTTGAACCCTATATTTGTTCCAGGAATTTCATCCACATTTTGAACTATCTCTTCTTTGTGGTCTTCATACAAAATTGTTAATTTGTTTGCTTGATTAAAATTCCATTTCAACGTACCTTCCGAACCATACACGCAAACGCTAAAATTGTTGTTCTCTCCCACAGCAATTTGAGACATGAAAAGTAATCCTTTACTTTTATCTTTGAAATTTACCATCACGGTGGAATTATCTTCCAATTTTCTTGATTCACCAAAAGTATCAAGGCGTGCACACAAATTATCGATCTCTTTTCTAGTAAGATATGAAACCATGTTCTCCACATGACTACCTATGTCGGCTGTAGTATTAGCCAAACCACTTTGGTTTGGATCCAATCTCCATTGGGCTTGCTTGTTTTCATCTTCGATCTTTTTTGCAAGCCATCCTTGAATATATTGTACATTAATGAATCTTATTTCGCCCAACTCACCTTTTTCTATTTTGTTTCTTGCTAACGAGATAACCGGATATCCCACGTACGAATACGTCACACACAACAAAAGATCATTATCATCTGCTAACTGTTTTAGCTCTTGCGCTTCTTTTACTGTTGTTGTTAGCGGTTTATCGCAGACAACATTTATACCTTTTTCTAAGAAAGTTTTAGCTATTTCATAATGGGAAACATTCGGAGTAGCAATAACTACAAAATCAATTTTATTTTTCTTTTTACTCTCCTCTTCAGCCATTTCTAAGTAGTTTTCGTACAATCTATCTTTCTTTATGTCCCACTTTTTGCCTGTTTTTAATGTTTTTTTATAATCTCGTGAAAAACATCCACTAACTATGCTTGCCCTTCCATCTGATAATATTGCATTTCTATGTGCCTCACCTATCATAGAATCTATGGATCCACCAACCATTCCGTAGGTTATTTTTTTTGACATAATACACCTCCATAAAAAGATTTCTTTTTATTATTTTAACATAAATGCTTTTTCTTTTAAAAAAATATGGTATAATTTAGATACGATTAATTTAGTCGTTTTTATTTATCGTAAATTGTGAAAATATTCACATCAAAAGGAGGGATTCATATTATGGCAGGAAGATTAGAAGGAAAAGTTGCTATTATTACAGGAGCCGCAAGAGGAATGGGAAAAGTTGAAGCTGAGCTATTTGTAAAAGGGAGGTGACAATCTTCAAGAGAGTAACCAATTAAAAGTGTTGGGGAGACATTAAAGGTCACTGGTCATTTTCCGAGAGGAAAGGTTTTTAGACAGATAACAATATAAAAATAAAAAGAAAGGGGAGACAATTATATGAAATATCCTGTGCTTTTTTCACCGATAAAGATAGGCACGATGGAGGTAAGAAATCGTTATGTGGTACCACCAATGGCTACTGGATTAGCACGAGCGGATGGCAGCCCAACCGAAGGGCATGTAGCATATTGGGCTGCAAGAGCAAAAGGAGGATATGGACTGCTGATTGTAGAGGCTGCGGCAATTGACCCTCTTGGAAAAGGTTCTCCATGGGATGAGCCTGGTATATGGGACGATAAGTTTATACCTGCATGGAAGAAAGTAACAGAGGAGGTTCATAAGTATGGAGCTAAAATAGCAATTCAGCTTCATCACGCCGGAAGGCAAACAACTCACGATAAAATAGGAGGTCAACCTGTGGCTCCATCGCCAATACCATGTCCGGTGGAAAGGGAAATGCCAAGAGAATTGACGACCGAAGAAGTATATGACCTCATTGAGAAATTCGGAGATGCTGCAAGAAGGGCCAGAGATGCCGGGTTTGATGCTGTGGAGGTACATGGAGCCCATGGGTACCTTATAGCCCAGTTTATGTCTCCATATTCTAATAAGAGGGTAGATGAGTTCGGCGGAGATTTTATGGGCAGGATGAAATTCCCTGTGGAAATAGTTAAGAATATACGGAGAAAAGTGGGCAACGGATATCCAATTATATTCAGATTGAGCGGTGATGAGAGGGTGCCTGGTGGAAGAGACATAAATGACTCCAGACTGGTAGCCCGCGTGATGGAAGAGGCAGGGGTTGATGCAATCCATGTATCCGCAGGGGTTTATGCAAGCACCCAATATATTATTGCACCTGCAGCTGTACCTCCGGGATTTAACGTTTATGCATCGGAAGAAATCAAAAAGGTCGTTAATATACCTGTAATAGCAGTCGGCAGAATTAATGACCCACTCATGGCGGAGGACATATTGGAAGACGGAAAAGCCGATTTAGTTGCGTTAGGTAGAGAGTCCTTAGCTGACCCTGAACTGCCCAATAAGGTTGCTGCCGGTTTAACAGAAGAGATCTCACCATGTATAGGGTGCATGCAGGCCTGCGCAGGCTACCTGTTTGATCCTACAAAGTCCAATATTTCCTGTCTTGTAAACCCGTTTACTGGAAGAGAAGGAGAGCTTAAAGTCGAAAAAGCGGAAAAATCCAAGAACGTTATGGTAGTTGGTGGAGGACCAGGCGGATTAGAAGCTGCATGGGTGGCAGCCAAAAGGGGACATAAGGTTACCCTTTACGAAAAAGAAAATGTGTTGGGCGGTCAGTACAGGATAGGAGCCATACCACCGACAAAGCAGGATATACTAAAGGCTATAAGGTACTATATAACCATGGGCAAAAAGTACGAGGTAGAGTATAAAACGGGGGTAGAGGTGACAGAGGACCTTATAATGAAAGAGAATCCCGATGTGGTTATATTAGCTACAGGTGGGGTGCCTCTGGTACCCAATATAAAGGGTATAGACAACCCCAAATTTGCCAAAGCGGTTGACATACTGGAAGGCAAAAAAGAAGCTGGTATGAATGTCCTCATAGTCGGCGGCGGTATGGTAGGTGTTGAGACAGCTGATTTCCTAGGCGAGCATTATCATAATGTAACCATAGTGGAGATGCTGCCGGAAATAGCGAGAGATGAACAGGCAGCGGTCAAATTCTTCCTCATGGAGAGGCTGAATAAATACGGTGTTAAAGCAATTACCAATGCCACAGTGAAGGAGTTCCTTGATGATGGTGTAGTATATGAAAAAGGCGGAAAAGAAGAAAAGCTCACAGGATTTGATACGATAGTCCTATCCATGGGAGCTAAAGCATATAACCCACTAGAAGAGAAAATAAAAGGCAAAGTATCTGAGGTATATGTGATTGGTGATGCCGTAGAGCCCAGAAAAACCTTGGAAGCCATAGAAGAGGCAGCAAGGGTAGCAGTAAAGATATAAGGCAAATGTTACCCATCAAAAAAATAATCTGTTATTTCTGAGGGTAATTGTATCTCAGCAATGGGTATGCCGGGGTCAACAGAGGGTGGCTAAAGATGTCATAGTAGTCCCAGGGCAGGGAATCGATCGGGTTAGGAGGTAGATAATTAATTTATCTACCGTCCTCCCACACCACTGTACGTACCGTTCGGTATACGGCGGTTCAACAGAATTGATGTTTTAGGTTATACGTTTCCAGGATCGAAGTTAAACCCATTTCCTTAAGGTGTTTATTAGTTAGTGTCCTTGAAAGTATTGGGCTATTGGAGATTATCCAATAGCCTTTTCTTGTATTTGCATATCCCCATGCTTTGTTAGTGTTTAGTCCTGATTTGACTAAGTTTTCATGTTTTGTTTTAATTTTCTTCCATCCTTTCCAGATACACAACCTAATTCTCCTTCTAAGCCATCCATCAAGATTTTCTGCTACCTTTTTCATGTTCGCTATTCCATAGTAGTTTATCCATTCCATCCATCCGGTTTCGGTATCTCTTTCCTACTTACCGGTTTCGGGTTGTATCTTACTTCAAGGAGCTTTTGCCTTAATTCTTCTCCATGTTTTTTGAGATATCTATACAATTCTTCTACTTTCATACCATATATCCGTCAGATTTACTCCGTTAAGAAGTTAAACCCACTAAGATCCAAATACTTAACAACCTTTTCTAAAGGTGCGAAAGCATAATTCTTATCGTAGGCAGAAGCAGGGGAAACAACGGGGGAGATTGGAACGTTTTATCCCTAAATATTGAAAGTGTTAAAAGTTAGTTACAATGCATGTTTTAGAGTTTCTAAAGACAGTAATCTTTGAAAAGGAAGGAGGGAAGGTTAAGGTGCATCGAGATTGTTAACAAAAACAGCTACAGATGAACTTGCTAAATATAACATACGGAGCTTTTTTCTTAGCTTCCGATGAATCCTCCTTCATGACAGGTTCTGAGTTGGTTATTGATGGAGGATGGACTGCATTATAATTATGAACCATTTTATCAAAACATCCGCGTAAAGCGGATGTTTTTTTATATGTAACAGGCATATGGGTGCACATAGAAAGGTCTGCTCACAGCAGATCTTTTATATCTTGAGGTGGAAAACCGAACCAAAGCCTGGATTTGTCTTTCAAATCTTAAAAATTTATTCAATATTCAAAAACCGCTAAATAATATGTGTGCTATGAAAGGTCCTTTGTGTAACAACCATGCTAACGAAATCTGTGACTCGGGTTGCTAATTTCATTCATTTTTTTCATGACCTAACTTTTTGAAGAAGCTCCACTACCTCTTCTGTTTTTAAAACTTTACCATAAGAAACCACTTTTCCATCTACAACAAGAGCAGGGGTTGTCATGACACCATAAGCTGCAATTTCTGAAAAATCTGTTACATGGTCAATCGCTGTATCCATACCAAGCTGCTGCAGAGCCTCTTTTGTTGTCACTTCAAGTTGATTGCATTTTGGACATCCGCTTCCAAGTATTTTAACACTAGCACCCCCAGCTTTAGCATGTACTCCCTTCGCAATGCTTCCTGTATTACGGTTTTCTCCGTAATAGGATGTTGTTTCTTCTTTTTTCTTTTCAAATAGTGACATTTTTATTACACCCCTTTTTATTCAGTTTTTGTTGTTCAATTGATGGCAACTATTTGGAATCTATTCCGAAGTATAACTAGATTATAGACACAATTGAGCCTTCTGCGGTACAACAACTTCTGATGTAAATGCCATACTCCATACAGATCGTATAAACAATAGCTGGACACTAAGTCTTTTACTGATATTTTCTTACTACTATATGATGAAGCCTTGAATAGCGTTAAAAAAGTAACCTACAAAAATAATACCCATGGTACAGATTGCGATAAATAGTGCCAATAGCTCCGGTTTGACAGCTTTGCGTAACATGACCATAGATGGTATAGACAGAGTTGTGACCGCCATCATAAACGAAAGAACGGTGCCTAGGTCAGCTCCTTTAGATAATAGAGCTTCTGCAATTGGGATTACACCAAAGATATCGGCATACATTGGTATGCCGACAAGTGTGGCTAAAACAACTCCAAACGGATTTTTACTACCGAGAACGGAGTTAATCCATTCTCCGGGAATCCAGTTGTGAATAATGGCGCCAATGCCCACACCAATCAAGATATATGGAAACACCTTTTTAAAGGTGGACAGCATTTGGTCCCTAGAGTAGACCAGTCTATCCTTTCTTGTCAGTTCGGGTGCTTCTATATCTACATTTCCAGCTATCATAATAAAGCTTTCAACGTACTTCCCCATTCGTAATTTTTCTATAACCGTACCACCTATTACTGCGATAATCAATCCGAGTATTACATACACGACTGCAACTTTTGCTCCAAAAATACTCATAAGTAGAAACAGCGACCCTAGGTCGACCATAGGGGAAGAGATAAGGAACGAGAAAGTTACTCCAACTGGAAGGCCTGCAGATGTAAAACCAATAAACAAAGGAATGGATGAACAAGAACAAAAAGGCGTTACCGTGCCTAGTAAAGCCGCGACAGAGTTAGCACCGAGACCTTGAAATCGGCCTAATATTTTCTTGCTGCGTTCTGGTGGAAAAAAACTCTGAATGTAACTGATAAAGAAAATCAGTAAACACAGCAGTATGATTATCTTAATGACATCATAGACGAAAAACTCGATGCTACCACCTAGGCGGGTAGATGTATCCACTCCTAGACTTGAAAGGATCTTTCCAATCAAGGTATCAAGCCATTTCATGCCAAGAAGCTGATATTGAGTAAAATCCCAAATCTCTTTTAATATTTGCATTCTAGGAAAACCTCACATATGATAATAACATATCAAAAATATTTGATATGATATTATTATATGAATAAAATCAAAATTTGTCAATATGTTGTGATTATAATCTTCAACTAGGCACTCATAACTCAGCTGTTGCCCAATGTCCCGAAAGAGACTTTTTTTACATCTGGGATTATAAGTCACTGCTTTCAAAAGAGATTATTGCTACTTATTATTCTTGAATACTTTTTATCGTGTTAGATCATAATTAAGTGTCATCGAAATAGGGTATTGGTTAGATAGTAATTATGTCTTTGAACTTGATTTGCTTTTTGTTAGTTGAATGTTGTATAATTTATCCACAAGAAGATTTATTTCTTCTCTTAATTTTACCATGTTTAAACTTTCGTATGTTTTCTTTAGTTGAGATTTAGTTTTTTCACTAACAGTATTGCTTTCAAGCAACCTTTGGTATGGAGTCTTAGGTTTCTCATATTCTTTTTTTACTGTTTTACCCTTGTCGTTCTTTACTTTGTTTTTTAGTTTAAAGCTAGCTATGAAGAAGTTATCTAGTAAGTCTGCTTTGCTGTAAATCTCGTTGAGCAGACTTACCTCTTCTTCACTCTCATACCTGAAATACCCTACCAATTTTCTTACCTTATCCCCGTTCTTTTGTTCCACGTGAGCGTTATCGTTTTTCTTGTAAGGCCTACTTCTTGAAAGATTAACTTCGTTATTCCCTTTTACTTTTTCAAAAAG